>CAYFHZ010000569.1:0-2303 GCA_964342535.1 uncultured Bacteriovoracaceae bacterium
TTTCCTTTAATTAAATATCTAAGTTTTTAACATTAAGTGCGTTACTTTCAACAAATTCCCGTCTAGGTTCAACCTGATCTCCCATAAGCACTGAAAATACTTGATCAGCGTCAATTGTATCTTCTACTTTTACTTGTAGTAGAGTTCTATTCTCAGGGTTCATTGTTGTTTCCCAAAGTTGGTCTGGGTTCATTTCTCCAAGACCTTTATAACGTTGAACATAGGCTCCTTGCTTACCTGAATTAATTACGTAGTCAGAAAATTCATTTAAGCTTGTAAATTGTTCTTCACATTTATCATTTTTAAATACAAAAACTGAATTGAAATAAGATTTGATTCCTTCATAGTGATTATGTAAATCTTGATATTCAGTTGAATCAATGAAATGTGAAGTTAATTTAAATTTTTTAGTTCTAAGTGCTGAGGTAATTATTACTCTAATCATATGCGTTTCATGCTTAGGATCATCTTCAATTTTTAACTCATATTTTTTTAATGTCTCATTTTCAATTGATTTGAAATAAGTCATTAACTCTACAACGATATCTTCGAGCACATTTCTTGCTTTTAAAGTTCCATTATCAAGTTTTCCTTGTTCAATAATTTTCTTTAAAAGATCTTTATCAAAACTTCTCTCATAGTTTCCTATTAAATTGTTAAATGCTTTATACTTATTTAACAAACTATTGACTTCTTCTTCTGATTTAGCTTGTCCATCTATTGTAATTGAAGCATCACTAAGGGCCGTACTGATCAAAAATCTTTCTAAAGTTTTTTCATCTTTTAAGTACTTTTCAACTTTTCCTTTTTTATATTTATATAGGGGAGGCTGAGCAATATAAAGATGCCCACGTTCTATTATTTCAGGAAATTGACGATAGTATAGTGTAAGAAGTAGTGTTCTAATGTGAGCGCCATCAACATCAGCATCTGTCATAATAACAATTTTATGATATCTAAGTTTTGAAATATCAAAATTGTCTTTTCCTATTCCAGTACCCATAGCTTGAACTAAAAACTTTATTTCATCACTTGCTAATACTTTATCATAACGTGCTTTCTCAACGTTAAGTATTTTACCTTTTAGTGGAAGAATTGCTTGATGTTTTCTGTCACGTCCTTGTTTAGCTGAACCACCTGCTGAGTCACCCTCAACAATATAAATCTCACAAAGTTCTGGGTTTTTTTCCTGACAATCTGCCATTTTTCCAGGTAGACCTGCAAAGTCCATAGCTGATTTTCTTCTTGTTAGTTCTCTTGCTTTTCTTGCGGCTTCTCTAGCGTTAGCAGCATCTGCCGACTTTCTAATTACAGTCTTACCTACACTTGGATTTTCTTCTAAGAATTGCTTAAATTTTTCACCTACTAGTGAGTTTACAATTCCTTCTACTTCACTTGAACCTAGCTTATCTTTAGTTTGTCCTTCAAATTGTGGATTAGCTAATTTTGCCGAAACAATCGCAGTTAAACCTTCTCTCATATCATCACCAGTAAGTGAGACCTTACCTTTAAGAAGATTATTTTCTTTTGCGTAGTTATTTAAAACTCTTGTCAGGGCTGTTTTAAAACCTGAAATATGAGTTCCACCACCAGGAGTATTAATATTATTAGCGTAACCAGTTAAGGTTTCAGAGTATGAATCAGTCCACTGCATAGCAATTTCAACTTCATAATCATCTCTTGAATGAAAGAAATAAACTGGTTTTTTATGGATAGCTGTTTTCGCTCTGTTTAAGTATAGTACAAATTCAGCAAGACCACCTTCAAAATGAAATGTTTCTTTCTTAGAGCTTCTTTCATCTTTAATATTTATTTTTAAGCCTTTATTTAAAAAGGCCATTTCTCTAAATCTATTAGCTAGTCTATCGTAGTCAAATTCATGCACTTCAAATAGTGCATTATCTAATTTAAATGTAACAGCAGTTCCAGATTCACTAGCATCACATTCACCAATTATTTTTAAAGGTGCTTTAGCTACACCTTGATTAAATTCTACAAAATGAACTTTCCCTTCTTTTTTAATTTCTATTTTAAGGCTACTGCTCATTGCATTTACAACTGCTGCACCAACTCCGTGAAGACCACCTGACACTTTATATGCACCATCATCTTCATTAAACTTTCCACCTGCATGAAGTTTTGTATAAACTATTTCTGCAGCTGATATTCCTTCTGTTGGGTGAATACCTACAGGTATACCTCTTCCATCGTCTACAACAGTAATAGAATTATCCATATGAATAATAACTTTTATTTCAGAACAATAACCAGCAAGTGCTTCATCAACTGCATTATCTACAATC
>CAYFHZ010000570.1:0-2294 GCA_964342535.1 uncultured Bacteriovoracaceae bacterium
TATTTTTTTGCAGCATTGGCCATGAATGGGAGTAAAGATAAGATAGTAATAAAAAATTTAAAAATTTTTCATAGAATTCATCCTTTATAATATTTTTAATACTATCATTTTTACTACTTGCTCTTACTGATCCTTGTATTAAATTCTTTAATGTATAGAAATGATACAGTGGTTATTGAAGGTAGTTTATAAAATCACTAAAGCTAAGTGGTTGATTATGCTCACTTTGACTAAGCATTTTCAAGAATTTCATATTGGGAGATTTACTTTGTACATAGTTTTGTTGAATGATTTCATTCATATTTAAATCAATAAAACTAGCTCTGTAATCATACTGGTTAGAATATAGAGGATGCTCTATTTTATAATCTTGATTAATTTTAAACTTTATACTCACTCCATGATTCGGATTATATGCATGTAGGATATGACTCTTTTTATCTTCATCTAGATAGATCCCGTATACTAAAATAGAGTGTCCTACAACAGAAGCTGGTCTTTTAGAGTTTTTGTAAAAAGTTCCAATGGCCATAGGTAATAAAATACCATTCTCTGTTAGAGCTTTCGCATAGGAGAGATTTTCTTCGTTTAGCTCTATATGATTTTTTAGATTTTCTAAAAATGCTTCAAGTCCAGATTTACTTAATGTGCTGTACTGATAATCAAGTACAAAATTAGCGAATAGTTCTTTATCGATAGACGATGTAAAATGAAAAATATCACTATATCCAGGGATAACGGCATATTTTCCTTCAAGTAGCTGTTTTATAAGTTCTATTTTAGAAGAGCTCGTTTCTAGTTTTTTATCTTTTTGTTCAAGAGGAAGAAAAATTGCTTGTGTTATTAATGCTTTTTGGATTTTTACCATAGCATAGCAAGTTCCCATGGTTCCTTTGAAATCGGTCATATTATTAAGTGATAAAATTTTCTTATCATTTAATTCAGATATTTTGAATTTTGTGTCTTTCTTTAGAGGAGTATTGTCGACTAAAATATAGGGTTTTATTTCTCCGTTATAAATAGAGTACGAAACTGATATTTGATTTCCCAGAATAAAGTCTTTATCTTTTAATTTTATATGGGTTGTTAATTTACTTCCTTTATATATAAGACTATGGTTTTTTGCATGATATAGCATGTTTGGTATTTCAAATGTAAATGTATCATTGTAAAGACTATGATTGCTTGGCCTGCCATTTTTTCTACCCATTGTTTTTACTTCTAAAAAAACCTTTTGATTTTTAAAAATAATTTCTGTGTTTGTGACTCTTACGTTGGTATTAGATCTTAATTTTTGTGACCTTAAATCTATAATATCTTTACTTTGATAGTTTAGAAAAATTTCATCGATGAATTTTTTATGACTATTTGTCTCTTGTGATTTTATTGTTAATAAACTTCTTTTAAGATTTTTTATCTCATTTGGGTCTTGGGTACTATTTAGTGCTGATAGTATTTTAAAATATGAACTGGCCTTTAGGGATAAATCATTTGATATAAGCATATCTTCAAACCCATGGGGAGAGCTTTCATCAATAAGATTATAAAGACCGAAATTTTCATTACTTTTTTGAATGGCATTTTTAAGCTTAACACTGCCTCTTTCAATGAAGTGTTCATTTTTTACAAGTCCTAGCTTCTTTAATTCATCTTTGGCCTTCCATGGAAATGATTTATTAGAGATTTCTTTTTCTATAATTTCTTCTAGGAGAATGAGCGCGTAATAAGAACAGTTTTTCTTAAAAAAACCATATTTATGTGGTTCTTCAAAGACATCATTAATTTTATTAACAAGTGCAATTATTTGATTTCGGGGTAAATCAAGTTCGAGTATTTGAACATCTCTATCTTGCCGATAAATATTATCTTGTTGAAAATTTATAAAGGCATTAGTACTAACATTTATATCCATTGAATGACCTGGAATACCAACTCCTTTAATAAAACGAGAGAATCCAGTTTCATCAATATCATCTGCTACAAACTCAACGACAGTATCATTAAGTCCCATTCTTTCTTGAGGGGAAAATCTTAGTGCTAAATGTCCAAATGACGAAGGACTAATATCTTCTGTTCTTCCAATAAAGACAACAGATACGAGTTTGGATGCCTTTAAAGCATCAAATTTTGCAAATGCTGAACTTGCAATACTTGCTAAAAAAAGAATCCAAACCCATTTAGTCATTCTAATTGTTTAATTCTTCAAGTTTCTCAAGAATTAGAACATCTAGTTCGCTCAGCTCAAGCTCTAATTCAGCTTTTTGTTTTGCTTCAACAACTTCTGGAGCTGCTTC
>CAYFHZ010000571.1:0-2291 GCA_964342535.1 uncultured Bacteriovoracaceae bacterium
GAATGAAAAGGGAATATTTTTTTGAGGCCATAAAAGAAGTTCAGCCTGATGTACTTATTGGGATACCTAAAGTTCACCTACTTCGAAAAATCCACTCCGCACCTTTTTCAGATATTAAGCTTTTTATAACCACAGGTACATTATCTCTTTTTGCTAAATCGATTTATAAAAATTTAAAACAATCTCTCAAAGAATTTATTCCATTTGAACCTAAAGAAAACGAACTAGCTGCAATCTTGTATACTAGTGGTGGGACTGGCAAGCCTAAAGGTGTTGAATATACCCATGCTATGTTTATAGCGCAAACTGAAATTTTAAGATCAGAGTTTAAGTTAAGTGCTGATGATATTGATATACCTGGTTTTCCACTTTTTAGCTTTTTTACTCTTTCTATTGGAATGACAAGTTGTATACCAGATATGGACTTTGCTAAACCTTCAGAGTGTGATCCAGCTATTTTGTATAAAAACATACTTGAAGCAAAAGCTAATTTTCTTGCTGGATCACCTGCTATATGGGAGAGATTGGCCGATTATTGCTTAAGAGAGAAAAAAATATTAAAAGATGTACAACATGTTGTTATGTTTGGAGCACCTGTGTCTCTTAGTCTACATAGAAAATTTCTTAAAATTCTTCCTAGTGGAAATACATATACGCCTTATGGTGCAACAGAGTGTCTGCCCATATCTAATATTGATGGTAAAAAATTATTCACTGGTCCTGCAGATAAAATGCAAAAGGGGTATGGGATATGTGTTGGTAAACCCATGGAGGGCGTAGCAGTAAAGATTATTGAGATAACCAACGAAGATTTACCTACATTTGATTCAATTCAGGAGCTAAAAATAGGTGAAGTTGGTGAAATTCTTGTAAGTGCTCCGCATATGACACAAAAATATCATTCAAATGAAAATGCCACTGATCACTCTAAAGTATTAGATATCTCGACTGGAACTTTATGGCATCGAATGGGGGATGTTGGATCTCTAGATGCAGAAAATAATATTTGGTATTGTGGAAGAAAGTCCCATGTTGTTTTTTCTCCAACAACTTTATATCCATCACAAGTAGAGGCAGTATTTAATCAACATCCAAAGGTTAAAAGAAGTGCATTAATAAAAGACCCTCATGGGAAAGGTGCTGCAATGGTGATTGAAACATTTGATCACAAAAAAGATATTGATTCTATGTTTCTTGTTGATCTTAGAAATTTAGGACAAAGTACTGAATCAGCAAAGCATATATCTAAGTTCTACGCTCTTTCACACTTTCCTGTAGATACGAGACATAATATTAAAATTGATCGACTTAAAATTTTTGACTTACTCAAAGAGAAGCATTAATGAAAATACTCATTACAGGTGGAGCAGGTTTTTTAGGTTCCAGAATTTGTGATTTTGCTTTAAGTAGGGGACATGAAGTTATTAGTCTCTCACGAAAAACATACCCAGAACTTGAAAAGAAAGGTATTACCTGTCTATGTGCAGATTTATCCAATCCAAATGATTTGAATAATATCAATTTTAATGATTTTGATGCTGTTATTCATACGGCCGCATTAGCAGGTGTATGGGGGAATTCAGAAGATTATTGGAAAATCAATTTTGAAGGAACAAAGAATCTATTTGGTAAAGTTAAAAACTCGCATATCAAGTATTTTGTCTATACCAGTACACCTAGTGTTGTTTTTGGAAAGGATGATATATCAAATGGTGATGAAAATACTCCTTATCCAAGTAAATACTATACCGATTACGCAGCTTCTAAGGCAGCAGCAGAAAAATATTTATTTTCAGAAGAAGCAGATGTTCAGGTTAATGCTATAAGACCTCATCTTATCTGGGGCCCTGGAGATCCTCATTTGATTCCTCGTCTTGTTGCTAAGGCACGAGCGGGAAAATTAAAGCAAGTCGGTTATGGAGATAATTTAGTAGATATTATTTATGTAGATAATGCAGCTCATGCACATTTAGACTTACTTGAAGCTATGGTGAATAATAGTGAGTTGAATAAACAAGCATACTTTATCGGTCAAGACACTCCTGTTAAGCTTTGGGATTTTATAAATTTGATATTAGGAAAATATGAAATTAGTTCAAGTTATGGGCATATATCTTTTAAAATGGCCTTTAGCTTGGGGTTTATTTTAGAGTATATATATAAATTCCTAGGGATTATATCTCCTGAGCCCCCTATGACCCGTTTTGTGGCCATGCAGCTAGCAAAAAATCATTATTTTTCTCATGATAAGGCCAAAAAAGATTTTAATTATCAAGTTAAAGTCTCAACAG
>CAYFHZ010000572.1:0-2289 GCA_964342535.1 uncultured Bacteriovoracaceae bacterium
TTTCTGCACCTTCTAATTTATTTTATACTGGTGCAGTTTTCTGGGGCCAGGTCAAGCATTTTAGGAGATGCAAAGCATTACAGCCGCCCTCACGGAGCTACAATAGTTCACTGAGCATAGCGAGGTAAGCAGAAATTATGGCAACAAAGATATTTCTGCCCCAGACCTCACGGGCTTCACATTGTCTGTGCTCTGAGTTTCAGCCCAGATAAGGGAAGTTATTTTGGGTTCTGTTAGAGTCGGTAAGGTAACTTCGCAACATGTTTTGTTTTACCGGTATGATCATCAGTATGAGAAATATTGTGAATTTTTTCTACAAGGATTATACTTAACACTAAGAGGATGAAAATCTTATGAGAATAAACTCTAGTAACCATGTAGTTAAAGAAGAACCGGTTTCAAGTACTCAAGCAGAGCCAACGAAAAATCATCCGCCTACTGGATCTCAAAGTGTATTTGAAAATCGCGAAGAAGCTACTCTATCTTCAAATACGGCCGACAGGTCAGATGTTAAGCAAGAGGGTTTATCAAGTTCTGAGTTACCTGTTAACGAAGTTTTCTTCGACCCCCAAAAAATGAATGGCACCAAATCTACTGATTCTAATCCAGCCTCTTTTCAGGTGGCTTCATTGAGTCTCAGAGATAAGCAGTCTTTATATAGGCATAAAAGAGCCATCAGAAAAAATCTTGAAACGCTGAAAATTATTGGAGAACTTCCTAAAATTCAAAATAAACTTGATAGAGCAGATGCGCTTTTAAAAATAGCCAAAAATACGAATTCTATTTCTCAGCGTGATTACGTTAATTTGAGTATAAAAGTAAACCAATTTAGAAGAGGGTATAAAACGCTTGACGAAACATCACTTAAGCAATTAGCTAAAGATTTCTCAGAGGCAGGGGAGCGCGGCAAAGCGCAAAAAGAAGCGCGAAAAGAGTTCTCTCAAAAAGTTGATAAAGCATTTACCCTTTTTGATGAAGGCGGTTTAATTACTGATGCTTATCAAATCATCCAATTAGGAGACGTAAAGCCACTTCAAAATTTATCAAATAACTTGAAGCAAAGTGTTGCTGACAACGTAGACTCTTTATATCGGGCTGGTGGAATTAACACCGCAGTTGGATTGATTGCTGATACAACGGCAAACACAATAATTGACATATGGATGCCTACAAATGTGCTAGATGTTGTAGGAACTGGCAAAACTATTCGAGAGACACTTAAATCTATACCAAAAATAAATCATTCACTGAAAGAACTTGCTGAAAAAAAAGTAGAAGGCCTTCAATATGCGAATGGAAAGTTGACTATAGGCAGTGTAAATCTAATAAAGAGCAATATTCCATTCACGAAAGATCAAAAAAAAGCACTGACTTTAATAAAAATTGCAGAATTAGCAGATGCGAGGCAAACGCAAAATATCGAAAAAATTAAATCTATTTTCAGAGAATTAGATTCACCCATAGTGAAGGAAACGTTAGCAGACATTGCTGTAAAAAAAATGATGGATTTTGGATCCGATAATTTACTCTTGTCATCTGCTTCATATAAAGCCTCTTCTGAAATAGAAAAATCAACTCTCGACTTATTTGAAGAATTAAGTCAACAAGTCAGACAGATTTTTTAGTATCAATATGTTTGAGTATCGCTTGACAGTTGATAATTGGATGGGACTGCATATTCTTTCTCATAAAAAAAGTTTGCTCCTAACGTATTCTCAACCAATTCTAGAAAGAGTTTTGACTGCATTTTTGACATTAGGTTTTGGATCTTTGATTATCCAAATTTCATTCTTAGGTATAGAATTTATTTTTCCTATGTTCAAGTTAGTAGCAAACGATATAAACAAAGTCTTTGACTTTAGATTTTGGGCGGTAATTCTATCTTTTCTCGCTTTTCCGCTCGGACTATACGTGATTTACTTATCTCTATCAATTTTGTCCAAAATTAATATTATAGAAGCAAGTGACTACCTACTCATAAAACAATACCCTTTCAAAATAAAGTCTCAGAAATTTTCACCACAGCATATATCAGAATTTAAATACTCAAAGCCGGGACTATTATCAAAAAGTAGTAGACATACTATTGCGATGGTGACTCATGGCAAGAAAATTAGATTATATTTTGATGTATATAGTCAAGAAGATGCAGAAGACGTACAAACAGCTCTAAATGAATGGCTCTTCATAAGGAACAATAGTTATTAATCTTTCACACAACCAGCAGATCGACCCTGACCTGATTCCTGTAAACGGCACCATAGTATAATAAGAATATGAAGGTGCATA
>CAYFHZ010000573.1:0-2289 GCA_964342535.1 uncultured Bacteriovoracaceae bacterium
CAGCATATAATTAAATTAGTTTCAGATCTGGATCTAATGATTGGAGATGTTTCCACAGCATCAAGTGAGCAGGCAGTTGGAGTTGAAGAAATCATTAAAGGGGTTAGTTCACTCGAACATGTAACTCATGTTAACACACAAAATGCTAAATCTGCTTCAGGTCATGCAAAAGAGCTCAATGCTCAAGCAACAGCGGTAAAAGATTCTGTTGAAGTATTGAATAGCTTGATTGCTCGAAAAAAAGTATCTTAGTTTTGATTACTCATCTTAAATCGTTGAGTTTAAACTGTTCTAATATCTATTTAGTTAATATTATTCTTTTAACCTCCCTAAAATCTTTACTTAGCACATATAATTAAATGTCATTCAAAGGTATAAGGTTTTATGGATGATGAAAGACAATTTCCCATTGAAGCCTGGCTTCCTCTAACACGCAAAGAAGCCTTAAAAAGAGGCTGGGATGAACTTGATGTGGTCATTGTTAGTGGTGATGCTTATGTTGACCACCCCGCCTTCGGAACAGCAGTTATAGGAAGAATTGTTGAATCTTATGGACTAAAAGTCGCCATTATTTCTCAGCCTAATTGGAAAGATGATCTCAGAGATTTTAAGAAATTTGGTAAACCTAGACTCTTTTTTGGTGTCACTGCTGGGACAATGGACTCGATGGTTAATAAATATACCGCAGGAAAAAGACTTCGCTCTACTGATGCCTATACTCCAGGAGGAGAAACCCATTTTAGACCTGATTATGCAGCAACTGTTTATACCAAAATCTTAAAAGAGATTTATCCTGAAACTCCTGTTATTTTAGGTGGTATTGAAGCAAGTCTTAGAAGAGTTACCCATTATGATTATTGGCAAGATAAGCTTATGCCAAATATTTTAACGGAGTCTGGAGCGGATTTACTTATTTATGGTATGGGGGAGCAACCACTTAGAGATATAGTAAGTCTTCTTAAAAAAGGTGTTCCATTCGGTTCTTTGAAAACCATTGCTCAAACGGCATTTCTGCAAGAAGGCGCAGAAGAGCTTCCTAAAAATAAAAGATGGGAAAATAAAGAACTCAATTCTCATGAATCTTGTTTAAAAGATAAACTTCTTTATGCTAAAAACTTTAAAATTATAGAAACAGAATCTAATAAACAATATGCCTACAGACTTACACAACAAGTAAAAGGTAAGACTCTCGTCATCAATCCTCCCTATAAGGTTATGACTGAAAAAGAAGTAGATCATTCTTTTGACCTTGCCTATACCAGACGACCACATCCTAAGTATAAAAAACGAGGCGCCATTCCAGCCTATGATATGATCAAGTTTTCAATCAATATGCATCGTGGCTGTTTTGGCGGATGTAGCTTTTGTACGATTTCTGCTCATCAAGGAAAGTTAATCGCATCTAGATCTAGAGAATCCATCTTAAAAGAACTCGAAGAAGTGGTTAAATTACCTGGCTTTAAAGGCTATATTTCAGATTTAGGAGGCCCTTCGGCCAATATGTACCAGATGAAGGGAATTGATCAAAAAATTTGTGATAAATGTTCTGCTCCAAGTTGTATTTTTCCATCAGTTTGTGGAAATTTAGATACGAACCCAGAGGCCATGACTCAGATATATCGAGATGTTCAAAATCATGCAAAAATTAAAAAAGCTTTTGTAAGCTCTGGTTTACGATATGATTTGATGTTTAATAAAAGATCGAAACATAAAAAAGCTGATGAAGACTATGTTGAGCAGCTTATAACACATCATGTTTCTGGAAGACTTAAGGTTGCCCCTGAACATACTGAGGATGAAGTCTTAAAGTTTATGCGAAAACCAAGTTTTGAGCTTTTCCATACATTTAAGGAAAAATTTGATGAAATTTGTTATCGTAAAGGTCTTAAGCAAGAGATTATTCCGTATTTTATTTCATCCCATCCTGGATGTGGAGCAGAAGATATGGCGGCTTTGGCCGCTAAAACAAAAGAATTGGGTTACAAGCTTGAGCAAGTGCAAGATTTTACACCTACACCCATGACCCTTGCTACTGTTGTTTACTACTCGGGATATCATCCATACACCCTAAAAAAAGTAAAAACGGCAATATCTTACGATGAGAAAACAAAACAAAGAAAATTCTTTTTCTGGTATCGGCCAGAAAATAAGCGTTTTATCCAAAATTATCTTTCTAAGGCCAAAAGAAAAGACTTACAAGACCAATTATTCGGACAAGTTACTCCCAAAAAATGCAGGGCAACAAGAGCTTATAAGTAGAAAGATTTTGCCAAATGGGCTAATTCTTTA
>CAYFHZ010000574.1:0-2282 GCA_964342535.1 uncultured Bacteriovoracaceae bacterium
ATTAAGTGGTTTTTTTATGCTGAAACTGGTGTCGGTGATCTGAAAATCGACAAGTCTATAGAATTAACAAAATCATACATATAAACAAGAGCAACCAAGGCATGGAAAGATTGAATTGCGGGCCTTTCTATTCTTCGTACAGCGGAATATACATCTCTCGTTAACTCCGCTGGTTGAATTATCGAATCAGATGTTTGGTACAGCATCAATGCCTGATGTCCAACTTCGTGAGCGATGTTAATTGCCAATTGTAAATGTCTTGGTTCAGCAGAGGGTGCGCTTAGATATAATGCTCCTATAGATTCCCGATTGCTATTTCCAACACCTTCTTTTCTAACTTCGCTTTCAATCGTTTTCATTGGAATAATGTTTTTAACAATAGAGCTGAAAACATCAACAACAAATGAATTGCTAGAGTTAAAGACTTCTAAAGCTGAATCAAAAATTTCTTCCTTATCCTGCTCAAATCCAAATTCTACAGTATTTCTATTTTCGATAAACCTGTTTGCAGGTGGGGTATAGAAATCGCTTAAGTATTTTAGGTATTCGTTGTCCTTTACAAGTAGAGCTTTCTCCTCAAGAAGCAATTTAGGAAGCTTTTCTCGTCCTTCGCCCAATGACATGAAAGGAGTGTAAACTGAAAAATTAGCAGTTTTTTCATTACTGATTCTTGCAAGGCAAACACTTTCAAACTTTTTGTTTAAAAGTGTGATTTTCTGAGTGCCTGTAGTTCCAGTAATCCATTGATTCATTGAATTGTAATCCTATCAAGGTAAAATGCTATGCCACCATTTTGTTCGCCCAAGCTTTTAATTTTTGCTTTATTGATTCCAATAGCTGACTTTCTCTCGAACAAAGGAACAACATATCTATTGTCATACATGTGTTTAGAGAGTGCTTTTAGAGCAATAACTCTTTGGTCTAACGAGTGTGCAGACTCAGCCTTAACTAGAAGGTCAAAGTATTTTTCATCATTTTCAGGAAAGTGCTGCTTAAATGGACTTCTAATTAGCGAAAATAGAACTGTTGGATCAACAACATCTGCACCCATTGAAAGTATTTTGAATAGAGATTCCTTATCATCAGAAGAAATGAACTTCTTATCTGTATCGTAAAACTGTATTTTTAATCCTGCTTGCAAGAATTGTCCTTCTAATTCATTAAGGTATTTTCCCAGTTGAGCATTACCGAAAAAACTATTAAAGACAGGGATCTTATAAAGCTTTGTAAGATCGAGTCCCTGAACAGAACTTAATAATCTTTTTGCGTAGGCAACGTCTTGATTGTCATACTTTTCTATTCTTCCCCAAAAGTGAGATGCAAGATATTCATTTGTTGGTTTGTAGGCATCTATTCCTTTAGTTAGTTTGCTTCTGTCAATAAGAAGGTCTAGTGCCTTCCTGAAATTGGAATTTTGGGCAAGTTTATTTTTATAATTGAAGTATATGCTAGTGACTCGTGCTGCATTTTTTGAGTGAAACAAATCTATATTATTATTCTCAGACGGGCTTGTTAGGATTATATCAGAATTATCCTTAATTCCGTTTGGAGATAAGATAATGTTCTTTGCAACGTCATTATTAGTGCCAACATAGGAAAGATGGACATTGTTCGCTGAATCTACCTTAACAACTTTATAATTCCCACAGCCAACAGGGAACCTCTTCCAAGAGTCATAATCAGAGTTCATTTCTTCAATAGACACTAATGAAAATGTCGTTCTGGCAATTGAATGCAAAAAAGATGGATTAGGACGCTTAAGCTTAACTTTAATCCTGAAATCATCAATAATTCTGACTCCTGAAACCATACCGCTTTTAAATTGCTTTTTACCTTTTAAAGTATCAATCCCTTCAATATTGTTAAAAAATGATTTAAACCATGAACCTTTTGGGGTGAAAAATCCTCTTAATATAGAGAACTCTAAGTCTTTCGAGGTGACTTTTCTGTTATTATGAAACTTTAAATTCTTTCTCAGGCTAAGCTCATAAGACTGATCCTTATAATTCCACTTATAGGACTCTAGTAGCCCCGGTTTAAGATCAAATGAGGATTCTGTATATATAAGTTGGCCCAAGACAGCAGACTGAATAGTCATTAAGCTTTGTACCGGACTTGTTGGAAGAAATGGCTTTTTACCATTGTCTCCAACGATAACATTTAAAGCTGTTGAAGCGTTTGCGCTAAATGTTGCACTTATCATAAGTAGTACCCCCAAAAGTAGTTTCATTAAGTTCTCCTTTATTAAGCAAATGAATGATCTTTAAAGGTTGCAATATCGT
>CAYFHZ010000575.1:0-2279 GCA_964342535.1 uncultured Bacteriovoracaceae bacterium
CAAACTATCAAAGCTTTTTATGACTTAAAAGGTGAGATGTTGTTTCCTGTACATTGGGGGGCCTTTAAATTATCTATTCACTCCTGGTATGAACCGATCGAAAATGCTTATAAAGCATCACAGGAAAAAGGTTTTAAACTTATTGCTCCCCAAATTGGTGAGATTGTAACTGTCAAAAAGGAGTATAAACTCCAAGCATGGTGGAAGAACTTAATACCAAAGTAATTTTTCCATAAACTCTTATGTAAATTGTGATTAAGGAACTAAAATGAATAAAATATATATTTGTAATTCTTCTTATATTTTAATTTCCATCAAATGCTGAGGTCATCGGCGCATTTGGAGCTGAAACCAAAGATGGAGTAAGTCTTTCATATCCGAACTCTGGAAATTCTGCGGTTCAAATTTATAAGACCATAGATCTGGAAGATGAAGTTGGGGAGAAATCACTTGACGGTGAAGGCTTCACTTTTTTCTGTTCCAAGGTGATTGACGAGTTAGGAAGAGATTAGATATCCAATGCTCATTGTGTGTTCACGGATTTCAATACTAAGAGATCTGGTCTCTTAAGTGTTTCATTTTCAAGTATTTTATCTGATAACTTATATCAATTACTTAGAGTTGAACCTAGTTCTAGCTGGTTAAATGGATTGGTAAAAAAAGTTTCAAATCTTAATTGTTCTTTTAAGAAAGGTCGAAGCCCTGAATAAAATGCAAAATATCTGGTGTGATCATTTTTTTGCAGTAAATAATATTTTAATACTTAATTGAATTATTTTTAAATATGTGTATATTGCCCTATGAAAAAAAAATGTTGTAAATCAAAACTTTCTGAAGATACCGCCCAAGAACTTCTTGTGAGAAATGGTATTAGTCGAACAAAGATAAAAACTCAAATACTTTTACTCTTGTCAGAAAAAACAAAACCTTTATCAGCAAATGAACTCTATGAAATGATAGGAATTGATACATGTAATATCTCATCCGTATTTCGAACTTTAACACAATTCAAAGAAAAAAAACTTATTACAGAACTCAATCTTGGTGAAGACTTTTATCGCTATGAGCTTGTTAATATAGAAAATAAAGAGCACCATCACCATCATGTTCGTTGCAGGACTTGTAGTGATATAAGACTCTTAGATCAATGTGATTTAAAGGCTTTAGAAAAGGTTGTTACTAAACTTGGATTCAAAGAAGTAGAGCATTACTTGGAATTTACAGGTGTTTGTTCTAAATGTTTTTCTAAATAATTAAAATCCTCACTTTTCATTTGGTTAAATATAGAATAACTTAATTGAAAAAATGCAACCAAGTTGCAAAAAGAGGGTTTATGGAAAAGTATATTAGTTTCGTTTTAGTTAGTATTTCCTGTCTTGTATTTGCTCAAGAGGCAGTTGTAATTCAAGATATTAAAGTTATCGGTCATCAAGAGGGAAGTAATTTAGTAGATCTCGTTCCAAGTGTAACAAAGCTTGAAGGTAAAGAATTACAAAAGAAAAGAAAAACAAGTCTAGGAGATACTTTAAGTGACGAAGCTGGAGTGACAAGTACTCAGTTTGGGCCGAGTGCTAGTCGACCTGTGATTCGTGGTTTAGATGGTGCTAGGATACGCGTTCTTGAGAACTCTTTAGGTACATTGGATGCCTCCACCCAGAGTGTCGATCATGCTATTCCTGTAGATATCTTAACACTTGACTCTATAGAAGTTGTGCGTGGACCAATGAGTTTAATATACGGCTCTTCAGCAGTTGGTGGTGTTGTTAACTTGGTTACAAATAGGGTTCATGATAAATTTGAATCAGGGCTTCACTCTAGTGCATTAATACAAAGTGAATCTGTAAATAGCGGTTTAAGTTCAGGTGCTGTACTGGATTATGGAGCAGATGGTTGGATGTATCACCTAGATGCTTCTAGTAGAAACTTAAAAAATCAAAGTATTCCAGATGATGCCAGATCAGATGAAAAGCAAGCAGCTGAGCCCCTATCTGCTGGGGTAGAGGAAATGAATGAAACTCTTAAGAATAGTTTTAATAGACAAGACTCTGTTGCAGGTGGTGTTTCCAAAATATTTAGTAAAGGAAGTGTTGGTGTTTCATATAACCTATTCAATACAACTTATGGAACAGTGGCCGAAGAAGAAGTAACAATTGAGATGGATCAAAAAAGATTTGAACTTCATAGTGATTACAGTCTAGAGGGAGGTACTTTTAACAAGGTTCGTCTAAAGGCAGCAAAATCAAGTTATGAACATAAAGAGCTTGAGGATGGAGCTGTTG
>CAYFHZ010000576.1:0-2277 GCA_964342535.1 uncultured Bacteriovoracaceae bacterium
TAAATTTGTGAAAATATTTTTTTGAAAACCTCTGGATTCTTGAGTAAAGAGGACATAGTAGCAGCTATTTCATATTCAGAATCACTCTCAAGTGAATCTCTCGCCATCTTATAAAGGCTTCCGCCAAAGTCCCAACCAACAAAAATAATATTAGCTAAAATCGTATTCTTTAAAAAAGTACTAAAAAGTCTTCTAAGTTTTGAGTTGTGTGATAATTCTTTTTGAAAACTTTTTGCGATCTGTGAATGTTTGGCAACATCAAAGCCTTTTTTAGCTATTTCAACCAGGGCGATAGAACTTGTAAGAGATGCCCAAATTTCAGAACTATTTATTATTTTAGTTGTGACCTTTCCTATAAGTTTTGCGAGTTCTTTCTCATTGATATCTTCTATCTTTATTTTAGATTCTTCTATTTCTTCCTGAACTAAATACGTTGAACTAAGAATAATCATGAGAAGGAATGTCTGTCCATGAGCAGCTGCAGATACAGACGTCTTGTGAGCTAATTTTTTTGATGATTCTTTAATCTTTAAAAATTGAGATCTATACTTTTTAGCAATGACATCATAATTATTTGCCATTGCTAGATTACATAATAGGAGATAGAAGGTTAAAAATATTTTTATTTTTTAGCTCCCTTTTTTATGGCGCGATCTGTTTTTGTACTCATAGCTTCTCTTGCCATTCTTTTTACTCGAGCATTTATATTTGCTGTAAGTTTACGAAGAGTGCTATTAACTGTTAAATGGCTTGATTGCTTTTTTACTTCATCTAGTGTGGGTAGAAGATTTTTGCTCATTTCCTTAACAAACTCAGCTCTCTGGCTATGGCCGCCTCTCATCCGGTTCATATCTGTTCCCTGAACATATAATTCAACTTGAGCATGATTAACTGTAAATTGTTTTCCCGTTGGAGTTGTATCGCGGATGGCATTCACTTTAGAGAGATTTGTATATGAAGTTGGTAGTACTTCTAAGCTTCTTGAATTTCCTGTTATGTTTTGTACTTGTGTTACAACATCTGTAGCTAAATTTTGTATTTGCTTAAAGTGCTTACTAGCGAGAGTTCTATTATCCTTATAAGGACCTTGACCGATACTCATATGTTCAAATACAATTTTTAAAGCATCAGCTTTGTTCCAGTTCGTTAAACTTATTCGAATACCTGTCTTCGAGTTTGCATAAAGAGTTCTGGACTCATTTGAGTCATAACCAGTTTGTTTTAACATCTCTCCTATGGCCTTTTCAACCTGAGGCTCAGTTAATTCATATACGTTACCAGCTTTAAAAATGGTTGTCTCGGCCAACTGCCTTCTTAGAAGTATTTCGTTTAGGCGGCTTCTTTCAATTTGGGCACCTTCTCTTTCCATTAAATCAAATGCCGTGCTAACACTTTCTGATGGCACAAGCATTTCTCTAATCATTTGATCAGCAGTGATGGCCAATTTGGAATTGTAACTATATGTATAGTAATCCTGTGCTGCTGAAATAATAGGACATAACAAAATTAGAAATAAGTATAATTTTTGCATTTATAACTCCATAGCTTATATTTATTTTTTAGAACCTTTTTTAATTGCTCTTTCTAAGTTAGATTTCAAACCAGAATGAGTTTCTCGTATGTGGCGTTGGATATTTTTCTGGTTTCCAAATTGATTATATTTATTTCCTGTAACCAAATAATCTGTAACTTTTTGAGTTGATTGAATTAAAAACTTAAGATTGTTTACTAAGTTACTTACTATTAATTGGGGATTTGCTTTTTCAAAATTTGCGGCTTGAATAAAAAGTTCAACCCTTGCTTCATTGACAGCTACCTCTGTGAGTTTTGATGTTGTATCACTATATGTCGTTACACGTGTTTGGTGAGATTCTAATTTCTCAGGTACTACTTCAACAGAGCGAGGATTGTTAGTATTATTTTGAACATCAATGCTAATCTCTCGTGCAAACTCTTTAACTTCATTTAAGAGTGCAGATTTTTTACTTGGGTTGTCAGTATATCTCGGAGAAGCCTCTTGGATCATAATTAGATTAACACGTAATGAAGCAGCAGTATTTGAAGAAGTTAATTCCAGTTTTACACCAGTACTAGGATTAGCATAAATTGTTTTAGAACTAATTTCATTATTGAAACTTGATTCAAACATTTCTAATGCAACTCTTTCAAGTTGATTATCAGGTAGAATATAGGAACTATTTTCAGGAAAAATAAGAGTGTCAGCTAAATTTCGTCGCATGAGTGTAGTTTTTTGATTTGTTTCTGAAGTCCTTGCAT
>CAYFHZ010000577.1:0-2272 GCA_964342535.1 uncultured Bacteriovoracaceae bacterium
TTCGTTATGCTTATCCATTTCCATGCCCTCCTAATTAGCCTTGTTCTCATTTAAGAGAATAATATTTCCGTACAACCAACAAGTAATCATCACCGCAAAAAACCATAAGTTACTCAAACTAAAAACACCTCTTTCTATTGAGTCAAAGTGATTTAAAACACTCAGAGACTCAAACAGATCAACAAGATACTTAGGTGAGAATGTTGATATAAATTCTAGTATTGGAGGTGATCCAGCCATTATTAGTAAGAAACTAACACAGACTGTAAGTATAAAACTAATAACTTGATTTTTAGTCAAGGCCGAGAAAAATCCCCCTACGGCAAGAAGTGCTCCGGCCATAAGAAAAGAAGCTATATAACCTAAAAAAGCTACACCAAGATCAGGATTTCCCAAATAAACTACGGTTAGAACCATTGGAAATGTTCCTGCTAACGCCACTCCAATAAACGCCCATGATGCTAAAAACTTAGCAATCACTGCCTCTTTTACTGTAACTGGCATTGTTAGAAGAAGCTCTATTGTTCCAGACTTTCTTTCATCAGACCAAAGTCTCATGCTAACGGCAGGAATTAAGAAGAGAAACATCCAAGGGATGTATCTGAAGAAGGAACTCATAGAGGCTTCTCGCATATAGAAGAAACTTCCACGGCCCGGTTCAAAGGTTAGATAACCTATACCAAATAAAAATATTACTAAAAACACATATCCTAGAGGTGTTTTAAAATAACTTGTAAATTCTTTTACAAATAAATGTTTAACTGATTTACTCATCATAATGCTACCCCCTGAAGTTTACATCCAGTTGTTATAGCTCTGAAGACATCTTGAATTCGCCCTTTCTCTGATTTGGACTTTAATTCACTAGGAGTTCCTTCAAATAATTTCTCTCCCTCTCCAATAATGATGCATCTATCACAGATTTCTTCGACCTCTTCTAAAATATGAGTCGAAATGAGAATACACTTATCTTTAGCTAGTTCTTTTATGAGTTCTCTAACATCATGTTTCTGATTTGGGTCAAGACCATCTGTAGGTTCATCTAAGATAAGAACCTTTGGATCATGAACTAATGACTGTGCAAGAGACACTCTTCTTTTATACCCCTTTGAAAGAGTTTCTAACTTTTGAAACTCAACTGCTTCAAGTGCACACATTTTGATAACTTTATTTACTCTTTCTTCAATTAAAGATTCTTCAACTTCACGCATATTAGCGATAAATTCTAGAAACTCTCGAACAAACATTTCTTCATACAATGGTGCATTCTCTGGTACATAACCAAGGTGTCTTTGGGCTTCAAGGGTATTTACTTGAATAGACTTCCCACAGATAGTTGCGTCCCCCTCTGTAGCATCTAAAAAGCCAGTTATCATTTTCATCGTAGTGGATTTTCCTGCACCGTTAGGCCCTAAAAAGCCAAGAACTTCTCCTTGGTTAGCCTTAAAGCTAACCTGACTAACGGCTTGAAAATCACCAAATTTCTTCGAGATTGATTTAACTTCAAGCATTGCTTAACCTCCTTATTTTCAAACTTAAACTCTTTCTTTAGGAAATTTGATTATTACTTTATTATCATTTGTATCAATTTTTACATTCTCTTCAATAACTCCATATGGGATGTTGAAGCTACGATTAAAACTAGAAACATAACTAGACATTGATCGAGAACCAGAAGACTGATTATCTTCTGTTTTTCTAATCTCTCCAGAAATAGAAATCATCCCATCAGTGATATTAATATTGATTGAATTTTTATCAATACCGTCCGCTAAGACTTCAACATACTTGAAAT
Source organism: uncultured Bacteriovoracaceae bacterium (assembly GCA_964342535.1). GTDB lineage: Bacteria > Bdellovibrionota > Bacteriovoracia > Bacteriovoracales > Bacteriovoracaceae. The sequence continues at coordinate 1,796 of CAYFHZ010000577.1, forward strand.
CATCATCTTCATGTTCTTCTACTTTAATACCATCAGAAGATAGACTTCCAAATGCATCTGAATCGAAAAAGCTGTTTCCAAAAAGGCTTCCTCCTAACGTACTTCCACCTAGCATACTCCCTCCAAAAGCCTTATCCATCCTCTTCCTCATTTGATCGTGGAACTTATCCATCTGAGCAAAGGGATCATCAGAATCATTATTTTTCAAAATCTTCTTTCCGCTCATAAGAATTTTTGATGATTCATCTGATGATTTTTTTTGAGAAATATTTTCATTATTTTTTAAACGAATATAATCTGTAACGAAAAAAGTAGACACTCCACCAATCACAAATGCAGACAAAATAGTAAATGCCTTTGAGCTTAATAACTTTAATATATTATTTTTCATAACAGCTCCTTTAGTTAAACAGCACTTAGTTGGAGGTTACCCTCCCAACCATTTCCTGAATTACTTCTATTTAATTTCTTGATAAT
>CAYFHZ010000578.1:0-2272 GCA_964342535.1 uncultured Bacteriovoracaceae bacterium
TTTTTGCCATATATGATATTTTTCTGATGCTGTTACACCTGAATGATATGTGTATACTGGGCAATTTAAATACTCAGAGAACATTTTAGTAAATTGAGGAGTTAAATTGATTTCAGGTAAAAGAAATTGGACAGACTTACCAGAATTAATGACTTTTTTCATCAGTGCAAGATAGATCGCCGACTTACCTGAGCCTGTAACACCATGGATATAGTGCTGACTAAAATGAGCTCCAAGATGAGTTTGAATAGCTTCATATATAGCTTTTTGATTTTCAGTTAAGTCAAAAGGGATATCAAGGTTTTGTCCCTGAATAAATTCGATATCTCTAGGCCTTTTTAAAAATTTGGGTAAACAATCATATATTAGCTTACCGAGTGAATAATGGTAATAACCAGACATCCATTCATAAAGTGATAACTCTTTTTCTGATAGTACAAATGAATTTTCAAGTATATTTGAAATTTTCTTTATGTTGAATTCTTTTGCAGTTGTAATCTCATCGGGAGTAGATCCACCAAGAACAATACCTTTCGCCTTTCTTTTTCCAAAAGGTACTTCAACAAGATCGCCTCTGATATGACCTTGTTCAGCTTCATAGGTATAGACACTTTGCTTTCGAGGAAAATTAATTGCTACTTGGTAAAATTTATTCATCTAAAACTTTTGGAAGCTCCGAGTACTGATGAGTAAATAATTCTTTAAATTTCTTTTTCTCAACTATTTCACGAGGATTTGATACGTAAATATCAAGTTCGGGATCAGCAAACTCACTTAGGGCCTGCATACAGACTCCACATGGGTAAAGAACTGGCTCTGTATTTGTACAAACAACCACAAATTCAATTTTTGCCTTACCACCAATTGTAATTGCATGACTTATAGCTGATCTTTCAGCACAAACAGAAACTCCGTTAACACAAAACTCAATATTGCTACCAGCATAAATCTTATCAGATGATTCCATCTTAAGAGCGGCTCCAACTTTAACTCCAGAGTAATCTGCATAAGCATTACTTCTTGCTTTCTTTGCTTCCTCCCAGGCTTCAATTACTTTCTTTGGCCACATCTTACAGCTCCTTCTCATAGACAATATTTCCATCCATCATTGTTAAAAGGGTATCACCATATATGGATCTTCCAATAAACGGTGAATTTTTAGATTTTGAATGAAAAAAATCTTCATTAATTTCAACAGCATTTTCTAGATCGAATATAGATAAATCAGCAAGCTTTCCTGCTTGAATTTTTCCCATCTCAAGTTTAAAAAGCCCTCCTGCATTTTTAGACATAAGGTCTATAAGTTTATTTAAAGAAAGCTTACCTGTTTTAACAAAATGAGTGTACATAAGAGGGAAGGCCGTCTCGAGTCCAATAATCCCAAACGGAGCTTTATGAATTTCTTGAGATTTTTCATCTGGTGAGTGAGGTGCATGATCAGTGGCAATTGCATCTATCGTTCCATCCAGTAGAGCTTCAACACAAGCGGCCCTGTCTTCTTTAGATCGTAAGGGAGGGTTCATTTTCCAATTTGGGTTCAATCCCCCTTCTTTTCTTTCTGGAATATCTTCATCACATAAGAGTGCATGATGTGGAGAAAGCTCAGCTGTTACTCTTAAGCCTTTTTTCTTAGCTTCTTTAACATATTTTATAGATTCAGCAGTTGAAATATGAAGTACATGATAATGACAACCCGTTTGGGCACTAAACTCACAACCTCTTTTAACATGAGCAGCTTCGCTCATGGAATCAATACCTTTAACTCCATATTTATGAGATACTTCTCCTTTGTGAATCGCACCACCTGCTGAAAGACTCTCATCTTCTGAATGGTCTAAAATAGCAAGGTCCAATTTGGCAGCTTTTTTCATAGCTTCTAAAAAGACTTCATCTTTTTGAACTCCTTTGCCATCATCTGTTAGAGCAATCGCACCAGCTTTTTTTAGCTCTTCAAACTGAGTAATTTCTTCACCTTTTAAACCTTTTGTAACAGCTCCTGTAGGATAAACTCTACATATTCCAACAGACTTAGATTTATCATCCATATATTTAACGACGTCAAAAGTATCGGCAGTTGGAGCTGTATTTGGCATGGATATTACAGAAGTAAATCCTCCTTTTACTGCTGCTTTACTTCCTGAGGTAATATCTTCCTTGTACTCAAGTCCAGGCTCTCTAAAATGTACTTGAGGATCACAAAGCCCAGGAGATAAAAAAGCTCCCCGGCCATCTATAACTTGATCTGTTTCTAAATCAAGGTCACCTTTTTTAA
>CAYFHZ010000579.1:0-2267 GCA_964342535.1 uncultured Bacteriovoracaceae bacterium
ATGAATTTTGGTCTGCCTAAGACATAAATTTTTGAGTTTGAAAAAAAAGTTTTTTGAGATTTGATTCTAGTTCTGATAAAAGTTCTTTAGAGTCAGCTGAAATTTTTACTCCAATATCAACTCCAAGTTTATGAGGAAGAGAGCTCACTTCTCCAAAAGCTTCTAGCTTTTCCCAAAGCTCTGGTTCCATTTTTCCAAAAATATGAGATTCTGGAAGTTTCCAAGTTTTGAAAATAATATGTTTTGTCAGCTGTACTGATTTTTCAACCATAGGAAGGATTGATTCTTCAACCATGGCCTGAAATTCAGTAGGAACACCTGGAGTCGAAGCAATCGAGAAACCTTCAGCTCTATACATGAAACCAGGAGCATATCCTGCAGGATTATAGAGAGATTGAAATTCTTTAGGTAGAAAATGATAGTTCATACTTTCTTGATCATATTCGCGATCATTGCGTTGATATTGCTTTAAGGCAGTATCTAGTGCATCTTGATTAAAAATAGCTTCTTTTTTAAAGTAATCACATAAAAACTCTTTCGTTTTATCATCCTTAGTAGGGCCAAGGCCACCAGTAGTGATAACGAATTCCGTTTTATCTTTAATTTGGTCTAGAGTTTGGGTAAATTCAATATAATCATCTTTGATAATATGAACAGATCTTAGAATATGCCCTTCAAAGTGGAGGAGTTTTGCTAAATAATGTGCATTTTTATCCTGAATTTTACCATTTAGCAGTTCATTGCCGATGATGACGAGATCAAACTTCATATATTTACTCCTTAAAATGACAGGTAAATTTTCTCATATCCGTTCTATTTTATAGGCAAATAACTAAAAATACTATACTAAGAGGTATGGCCCATAGAATACAATTTAAACTCGACTTTGATCAAGAACCCAAAGTATATTTAGACTCTAAAATAGCGCAATTAAAAGCTTATCGTATTATATCTCAAAGTTTAGATGCAAGGGGTGCTCCTCGTGGAAAAAAACCAGTTTATCACTATATTGTTGATTATATTCTCGATGGAGAAGAGTTTATAAATGAAGTTGAAGAACTGAGAACGGCCAAAGTTTTCTCTAAAAAACCAATTATCGTTGGGGCAGGACCCGCTGGATTATTCGCCGCACTTCGTTTTGCAGATTATGGTATTCAAACTATCGTTATTGAGCGTGGTGCTGAAGCGACTAAACGAATGCTTAGTATTTCAAAATATTGGAAGAAAGGAATTTTAGATACTGAAAGTAATGTTTGCTTTGGAGAGGGAGGCGCTGGTCTTTTTTCTGATGGAAAGCTTATTACTCGAGTCAAGTCTCCGTTTATAAAATATGTCATGAATACTTTTGTTCGATTTGGTGCTCCTGAGGAAGTCGCTTATATGTCTAATCCCCATTTAGGGTCTAATAAAATTAGAAAAATCATTACGGAAATTTCAAATTTTCTTTTAGGTCAAGGCCATAAATTTTATTATAACGAAAAAGTTATTGAGCTTATTTATGATATAGAGAGTGATCATAAAAAAGTTATAGGAGTTAAATTAGGTAATGGAGAAGAATTATATTCTGATCATATTATTCTCGCGACTGGCCATTCCGCTGCAGATATATATCATCATTTAAAAGATCATCATATTGCAATGAAGGCCAAAGATTTTGCTGTTGGTGTAAGGATTGAGCACCCAAGAGCTGCGATAGATTTTTTACAACATGGAAAGTATGCAGATAGTGATCATTTAGGTGCTGCAAGATATCGACTATCTTATCATCATCAAGAGACAGATAAAGGGACATATAGTTTTTGTATGTGCCCTGGTGGATATGTTTTATCTTCAGGTACTGAAGTTGATGGAATCGTGGTTAATGGAATGAGTAATTATGCACGAAACTCTAGGTGGTCAAATTCAGCCTTAGTTGTATCAGTAAAAAATGGCGTTGACTTTGATGCAAGCTTAGACATTTTAGCTGGTCTTGATTTTCAACATACAATTGAACGAAATGCTTTTGAATGCTCCCAAAAAGAAGCTGATGGACGTATGCTTCCTGCTGTGACAGTAGGTGAGTTTTTATCTGGGAAACTAAATGATGATCCTCTCCCAATAACTTCAAGTCCAAGTGGTATTTTTAAAACTGATCTTACGAAAATATTTCCAGGATTTATAAATGAGCACCTTAAACGAGCTCTTGTTGAGTTTAATAAGAATATTCCAGGATTTTCTTCAAATGAGGCACTGCTTATTGCACCAGAGACTAGAACTTCAGCTCCGAT
>CAYFHZ010000580.1:0-2261 GCA_964342535.1 uncultured Bacteriovoracaceae bacterium
ATTTTTTGTCCTTTTTTTATAGCGCAATGCTTCTCCAATCCATCAATTTTAAATGTAAATGTCTTATCTTCAGCTGATATATAGTAATCATTTAAATACTGATAACTTTCACTATTTTCTGAGAATACTTTCCTATAATAAACAACCCCTGTTGTTCTAATATAATGATTAAGGGTTAAAAGAACTTTTTTATACCTCAGGCTTCTCGCCTCTAGATTTCCTTGAAGATCGAAATATATATTATCTCCAAACATATAGTCCCCCCAGTAAAAGTTTCCAGTTCTCAATCTTTCTTGTTGTTCAAGATCCCTAACTTTGATTTCTTTTGGATAGAATTCAGAATGCCACGAAACGACTTCTTCGATAGGAACATCATACCAAGTAATAACTTTCCCACGGCTACTTTTAAACTCTGGAATAGCAGAGTTAATATATCTTCTCAGCACTATGTCATTACTTCTAAAAAAGCTAAATAAATCATTAGCATTTTCTCTATTTATTTCAATATATTCTCTATTGGTTCCATACTGAAACATGCCTAAGTGTACCTTCAATTCTGGTTTTTCGTCTTCTTCTTTATGTAAAATAAGTCTACTTGAATTTATATCATACATTGCCTTGGGCGATTCAATTTTCACATTATACTTAGGAAACTGAACGCCCAAATACTTAGAACGAGTAGAGATTAAATATCTTCCTTCTCCATTACGTGTAATTGATCCATGAAGCTTAATGTTTAGCTCTCTTATATAAAAATCCCCTTCATATGACATAACATCTCCACTTGGTGACCAAGTGATTAATTTATGATCCAAATACTCAATTCCATTTTCTTCAACTAAAAAAGAGGTGCTATAACTCTTACCTTGATTAAGGTAAAGATCTAATAATTTGATATATTCATAAAGGGATAAATCACTAATAAGATCACCTAAAATCTGGGCGATAAAATATCTTACAAATCTTGAATTTTCATGACCATTATTTCGAGCCTCTCTAAATAGAATTTCATGCATTACACCGTAAGCCTGTTGATCTAGATCTAGTTTTTTCCAAAAATCATTATTAAAAGTATAACGGTAGTCTTCTGGAAAAATAGGAGTAACTTGGAGTATAGCTTGGGTTATCTGACAAGAAGAATTGTATTTAGCAAGATCCAAATCCTTTGAAGGGGGAAGAATTGTGTTATCTTCAAATGAACTCTCACTCATAAATGTATCTAGCCATCCTCTATATTTCTCAGCTCTTCTTGTATCATGAGAAGAAACCCTTGAAATGAGATCGTCAACCTTTTCAAAGACTGTATTACCTTTTGGAGGAATGACTTTAATCTTGTACTTATCTATCGCTTCATAATAATCAAAGAACATATCTCCACGAAGAGCTTCACTATCCATTGTATTTGGACAGAAAATCCCAATCCCTCCATTGCCTTCCCTTCCAGCAACTGCAGTGAATGCATAAGTTAAAATCAATATTCCTAATAATTGTAATCTCATAGTAAGGTCCTAGTATTTAAACTGTTTTAGTTATAAATTTGTGTTTATTTCATAAAATGGTTTATACAGTATCTAGAGTTATTTACAATGAATTGATCCACAAACTGTGGACAGTGCCTGACCACATATAAATATTATAAACTTAATGTGTAAAAATTACTTAGATAAGCTAGTCATGCTGAAGATGTAATACATCTGCTAACCACAAAGGTTTATTTAGAAGGTTTTTTAAGGAAGTTGAGTAGGAATCGATTATCTTACTAAATTCACCAGAATCTTTTATTTTTTTCAATCCTCTTTGAAAATCATTTGTAAGTTTTTTATTGTTAAATACTTTCTTTGAAATACAGAGATAAAATCCTCTTTCCTTTATAGCAGGATTGATAAATTCTAATTTGCTGGAAATATCAGGATATACTTTCTGTAGTTCATTTTTCAAAATATATTGGCCGACAAATCTATCAATAAAAATCATATCGACTCTTCCATAGTAGAGTTTTTTAATGTTTTCAAAGTCTGAGCCTGCAATGTATTTTTTAAGGTAATCTGCATTATCAAAAGATGTAGTATTAGTATAACCTCTGACAACTCCAATCTTAAGACTCTTCAGATTTTTAAAATTTTGTTGATTCTTTTCGAGTTTAATATTTGAAAATGATCCTTTTCGCTTCATAAATCCCACCGGCCCTTTAAAGCCAATACTTGAAAAAATAAAGTCTTTTTCAAGCTCTTCATTTCGGTACTCAGGGAAATAACCATCAA
>CAYFHZ010000581.1:0-2251 GCA_964342535.1 uncultured Bacteriovoracaceae bacterium
CCCAAATTGTTTGGTTTTTATCTCTTATTTCAATAATAGTAGAATGATTTAGAAGGTCGTAAAGATAATTTTTGTTTTTACTATGTTGATATTCTAGTCTTTTGTCACCGTATGAAAGTATTAAGGATTCATATTTATTTGTCTGTAAGAGATCCTTAATTTTTCTCTCAATGGCAATTACCCTCGATAATTTCAAGTCTTCTAGCAGTACTTGGTTATAGTTTTTAAGCCATATTTCTTCGCTTGACTCTACCATTTTAAGTGATGAGTAGACGAAACTAATCATAAGTGCAGCGTAGATAGTATTAATTAACGTAGTTGTTAAAAGAATAGCAAAAATACTTTGTTGTTTAAAAGATATTTTACTCACAATGACTTCCTAGTGCATGCCAGTTTTGAATGTATGAACTTGCACCAAATGCAAAGGGTTCACTGAGTTCTTCTTTGTAAATAATAAAGTCGTCTACATCAAGAAAAGGATAAACTAATTTTTCATTCATTAGGTTGTCTTCTAATTCTGAGTATAGACTGTATCGTACTGATAAATTAGTTTCTTGATTTATAATATTGTATATGTCTCTAATTTTGGGAGTAATTTTTCCCACGAGAAATTCTGGAGATTCTGGTGAAAAATATTGTAAGACATTATACGGATCTTCGTTCTTAAAAGATAAGAGCTCAAACCAACCACCAAGTTTTTTAGTTTCGTATAGTTGGTATAGAACATTAAAAGGTTCTGCCTTAACGACTATAGGTAAGTTTGCAGCTTTGTTTTTCTTGTTAATACCATCAGCAAAACAAGTGGCTCCCTGGAAATTCTCGATATAAAGTGTAATCGGCTCTTCTAGTTTAATATTGTTGGAGATATTAGTATTTATGCCTACTCGTTTTCTATGACCAATCATTCCTTCAGGTATGATCTCTCTTGTTTTTTTTCCTTGAGGAAAACAAAACTCAAGCAGTGATTCATCAAGAAGGTTATTTACAATTAACTCTCTTATGGATTTATTCTCTAGTTGATGGTTCTGGTTTTGATTTAGTATCAGAAGCAACTTCTTAAATGAGCGTACACGCTTTTTTATAAAACCAGCTGGTAACTCTTTTGTATTTACATTGTTAAATGCTACAAGATCTATTTTTTGAGATTCTAGTAAAGAAGTTGCTTCATTGTCATTTGCATTTAAGATTTTGATTGTTGATATAAGGGGGACACCTTTAAAGTACTCATTGTTTTTTTCCAAAATAATGGAATCGTTTATTGATGTTACTGAAAATGGTCCAGAACCAATTGGTTTTGCAAAGTAATTTTCTCGTGAAAGACTTAAGAAGTTTGAGGGATATATAACAAAGCGTGGCGTTGTTAGATTTGTAATGAAGTTAACATCATTGAATAGAAGTTTAACACTTAATATTTTAGAGGAGATGATTTTAATTCCAGATATTTCAGATGTTAAACCTTCTTGAAACTGTTTAGCTCCTTCAATAGAGGATAAAAAATTAGTATCGAGATTTCCACCTTGAAGCCATTCCTTAAAAGAAAAATAAACATCCTCTGTGGTCAATAATTTACCATTTTGAAAATAAACATTATCCTTCAACTCAAGCAAATATTGAAGTTGAACTCTATCAAAAGACCATTTCTTTAATAAATCACCAGTTATATTAAAAAAGCCTTCAGGTTTTACAAGTCTACTGTAAATAAGATTAAGTAGGCCTTTGTTAGCAGCATCACTAACTTTACCAGGGTTTAAAGTCATAGAATTTAAGTCTGCAGAAATAATGAGTTCGTTTCGTAAACAGTTATTTTGTGACTTTTCATTTTCTATCGAACCAAAAGGAAAGAAGAAGGTTATGGCCAAAGATATTATTCCTGAAATGACTAGGGTTGATGCAATGACTTTATTATTCATGTTTTATAACAACTCCATAGTTACAAGACCAAGGATCTAGATAATAATTTTCAATTATATGTTCAATTTTTCCACCAGAGTTTAAAGCAGCTTTTAGGCCATAATCCTTTATAACTCCCTCTTCTACATCCTTTATGTACTCATTAATAGTGAGATTATCTGCATATTTGTGGTAAGAGGAAACTCTCATTCCATAGCGTACAGTTATATTTTTAGCGATCATATATTTACATAAAGAGTCTAGCATTGTTGATGCTACATATTTGTTTTGATTTGGAATAATTGATATGGATATTATATAAAAACAGTTACCATCTTCTGTGTAATTATCTAGATCCTCC
>CAYFHZ010000582.1:0-2226 GCA_964342535.1 uncultured Bacteriovoracaceae bacterium
CTCTCTTCCCATATACATCGCGCTAAAGCGTATCTCTTCAAAACCAGCATTATGAGCAATTAGGTGGTGGCCTTCGAGTTCAAGAAGCTCTGGTTCAACTTTGGTCCAACTAGGGGCCTTGGCCACATCTTTTTGAGAAATTCCAGTCAGTTTTTGAATAAACTGACTCAGCTTAACATCTGTTTTAACGAGAGATGAGTACTCTCTAATCAAACGCGTTCCGTCAAATTGTAAAAAGCCTAGATCAATAATCGCATCGTAGCTTGGATCAATTCCGGTTGTCTCAATATCTATAACGGCCCACTTGCCTAACTGATTCATATTGCAATCCTAAGTAATATCTGGAAAAATACCTCTACAATCTATGTAAAGGAATGTGAAATGTCATCTCTCATCTTTCAAACTCAGTCGCTCATTATTGTCGCTCTAATGTGGTATGGCTTTTATCATCGTAAAAACAAGTTCAAGCATGTTAAAATAATGCGAGCTGTAATAATTTGGGACCTTCTTCTTGTAGTACAAATAGAACTTAATAGAAGTGCTATTCTTAAAGCTAGCAAGGTTGTTTCTAACCCGGCCATACTTAACATACATGTATCACTAGCGGTTAGCACGGTGCTTCTCTATGCATTGATCTTCTATACAGGTACTAAATTAAAAAATGGAGATCATAGTATCAGACCCAAACATAAAATTCTTGGCTATACAACATTGACTGTACGCATGCTTACTCTTATAACTAGCAACTTAATCTAAATAGAAAGAGGACGTAATGAACCCACTCCAAGAAATACAAGAACTCATTGAGTCAAAAATGCCCAACTCAAAAGTAGAAGTTGGTGATCTTACAGGTACGATGGACCATCTCGATATTTTAGTTGTAAGCGATGAATTTAAAGGAAAACTTTTACTAGATCAACATCAGATTGTAATGGACATCTTAAAAGAGTCATTAAAAGAAAAAGTACACGCTGTAAAAATTAAAACAATGACTTGGGATAAATATAATCAATAAAGGAAATAGATATGAGCAATGACAATCCATTCAAAATTTTAAATGAAGATATTTCTACAACTAAAGAATTCTCTCCAGCACAAGCTTCTGGTGAACTAAAAGAAAGAATTGAATCAGTAATCAATTCAGATAAAATGGTTCTTTTCATGAAGGGAAATGCAGAGTTTCCACAATGTGGCTTCTCAGCTAATACTGTGGCCATTTTAAAACATCTAGGAAAGTCATTTACGACTTTTGATATTCTTCAAGATATGGATATCAGACAAGGGCTTAAAGAGTATTCAAATTGGCCAACTTTTCCTCAATTATACGTTAATGGTAAAATGATTGGTGGAAATGATATCATTACAGAGATGTTTGAATCTGGTGAGCTCAAAGATTATTTAGATACACAATTATAAAATATGTATGAATCACATGGGCCAATTGGTAAAATTGACCGCTCAAAAAAGATCACTATTGTAGGGGCAGGAATTTCTGGCCTTGTAATGGGGCATTACTTAAAAAAAGCCAAATTTGATTTTGAAATCATTGAAAAAGAATCGGATGTTGGTGGTAAAATTGGAACTTCACAAACTCCATACGGACTCGCAGAAAAAGCAGCAAATGCTGTCTTTACAAATGATGATGTTATAGAACTTTTAAAGGACCTTAATCTCTCATATAGTTGCGCTCCTAAAAAGCTAAAGAAATTTGTTTGGAGAAATGATAAAGCCAAGTCGCCGCCATTTTATAAATTAGAAATAATCTTAATTCTTTTCCGTTTATTAAAAAAAATTCCAATGCAAAAAAATATCTCTGTTTATGATTTCTTCACCCCATTAATGGGTGAAAGAGTCACTTCAGACGTTTTGGCCCCTGCTCTCGCAGGGATTTATGCAAGTGATATAAAAGATCTTCATTTTGATAGTATTTTCAAAGTAAACAGACTTTCACATATGAATTATTTAAAGTTTTTCTTGGCCGTAAAAGCAAAGAGAAAAAGTTCTAAGACCAAAGCCGCGAGTGTCAGTTTTGATGGTGGTATGCAAGGCTTAATTAACGCATTAAAAAATGAGCTCTCAAACTATATTAAAACGAATACTGATATCTCAAATCTTCCAAGCAATACTATTATATGTACTAATGCCCATGAGGCTTCAGAGATTCTAAAAAATAAGTTTCCGAATATTGCAAATGAATTACAAAAAATTTCTTATACTCAAACAACA
>CAYFHZ010000583.1:0-2212 GCA_964342535.1 uncultured Bacteriovoracaceae bacterium
GAAATGCTTCGGAGGATGGGACATTACCGGCCTTTTTATCTAAAGATGAGGATGACCAGAATAGAAAAGCGATTTTATTTTTGGGTTCTCTATTTTTGATTGTGTTTATATTACAAGTTATTTTTCCAAGCTTCTTAAAAACAGGTTTGATAATTGTTAGCTCAAATTTTGTCTTGATATATGTTATATTTATTCTTTCTTATCTAAAGACTAGGCAAGATAAATATAAAAAAGTAATTGCCTTTTTTACATTGCTATTTTTACTTTTCTCTCTTGTGACATCGCAAGAAAAATTACTATATCCTTTCATTATATGCTTAGCTTACTTTGTTATCGCTAAGAAAAAGATGGTAAAGGGATGAAGTCACTACTAACTTTGATCATTTATCTGAGTAGTTCATTTGTCTTTGCAAATGATAAGAATATCGATATCGCACTCATATTTAACTATGATGATAAATTTAATTCGACTGCGAGTTTTTTGGATAAAGGGTTTCAGCTTGCCTCCGATGAGGCAAAGAAGTCCGGTATCGAAGTAAAATTTCAAAGATATTCTTATAAGGAATCTACAGAGAGCGTATTGTCAGCAGCAAAAAAAGCCATCTCTGATGGATATGATCTCATTATAGGTGGTGAAAATAGTGATGAAGCCCTGGCCATCGCTAAATTAATTGAAAATAAAAATATTGCACTCATTACTCCGACTGCAACTAATCCTAGTGTTACAGTTGGACGTTCTAATGTTTTTAGGACATGTTTCTCAGATGATATTGTTGCTGAAAAAATGGCAGAATTAGTTTTTAAGAGATTTAGATCTAAAAGAATTGGTGTAATTCATAATGTGTCTTATCCTTATACGGATTACCTAGCAAAAAAGTTTATCAATAGGATAAATGAGCTAAATGACGAAATGGTCTCATCTGAGAAAAAAACAAAAATTTATGTTCAAAAAATAATAAGAAATCAAAAAGATTTTAGCAAAGAGGTTGCATACTTTAAGTCTAAGAATGTAGAGCATCAAGTCATGCTGACTTTTCAAAGTGACCTATTGCGATTCTATTCTATGGCGGTAAAAGAGAGTTTTTTTCCTATTTATTTTGGATCTGATGGATGGGGTTCAAATGAGAGCATTTTCAAAAGAATGGCCAAAGAAAATATTCAAAGATCAAAGTTTCAAGCATACAGAATACTTTATTGGAGAGAAGAGAGCAAAAAATCTAAAAATATCGAATTTAAGAAATTATTTAAAAGCAAATTCAAAGAAGAAGCAAATGCGTGGTCTGCAATTGGATATGATACTGTAAATATTATTCTTGATAGCATGAAGGAAAAAAATAACGGATTAAAATTTGATGTTGATACACTGAGGAATTTTACTTCAAAAGAACTTATCACCACTGATAATTTTTCATTCAATCAAAATAATACGCCCAAAAAAGATATATTCATTTATAAAATAGATTCATCTGGAGTTCATTATTATGCAACAGAAAACTAAAGATGATCTCATTCAGCCTATTATTAAGTTTTTTGTCTCTTCATTTGTAATATTGTCGATAGGTCTTTTTATATCTTCATTCTTCTTGGCCAGAAACTTTATTCAAAGAGAAAAGGAGAGAGCTGGAATAATTTCTGAACAAATTGAGGATTCGATTAATACTGAGTACCGTTATATTGTAGAGGAATTCTTTACAAATAGATATGAGTCTATTCTTTTAAGAGTTCAAAGAAAACTTGATAAGTTAGGAGTTAAAGAACATAGAGTCATTTTAACTAATAAGTTGCATGATTGCGTTTTCTCTTATTCTAGCATCAATGATGATGTGAAATGCGAAAATACCTATAGAGAGGTCTTTAGTGAAGTTAACAAGTCAGTTGTCATTCAAAAAGATAATAAACTCGTTTACTATTCTGAATTGATCTTGAGTACTGAAAAAATTGGGTACATTTATATAGAGCTAAGTGATAAGTATAAATTTTTTAATGGCTCTCCCATAATCTATATAAAAGACAATTTTATTCCTCTTTTTATTGTTGTGCTGTTCTTTTGGTCGGTGGCATTTTTAGTGTCATGGAAAGTAATTATAAAACCATACATGAAAACTCTACTTGAGATAGAGAAGAAAAAGACATCTTCAGAAACTCTAGCTCAGATTGTGCATGATACAAAATACGATATTGAGACTATACTTAACATTAGTGACGAATTACA
>CAYFHZ010000584.1:0-2201 GCA_964342535.1 uncultured Bacteriovoracaceae bacterium
TAAAAGGCACATTAATAATGTACCCTTATTCTGACTTAATATTTTTTGAAAAATATTATTCAAATCGAGTTCAACGCTAAACTATCTTCGAACTTTAAATTGAGGCTCATCTTCATCACCAATATGAGCTTCTCCTAATTGGCCCTCTTGATGAGCAATTAAAACACAAACTGCTGCATCTCCAGTTACATTAACTGTAGTTCTAAGCATATCAAGAATTCTGTCAACTCCTAAAATGAGAGCAATTCCAGCGCTAGGAACCCCAATCGCTTCAAGAACAATTAATAACATAATAATTCCCGCTCCTGGAATAGCAACGGTCCCAACTGAAGCAAGAACAGCAGTAAATATAATGGTTAACTGGTCACCAAAGGTCAGTCCAATTCCAGTTGCTTGTGCAATAAATACTGCTGCAACAGCTTGATAAAGGGCAGTTCCATCCATATTTATTGTTGATCCCAAAGGTAAGACAAAGGATGTTACTTCCTCTTCTACTCCTAAGTTTTTTTCACATCTCTCCATAGTAACTGGTAGTGTCGCGCCAGAAGAGCTTGTTGAAAAAGCAAGTAACTGCGCAGGGGCAATTCCTTTTAAAAACGTTCTGATTTTCATTGGTGTGAAAAATTTTATTACGACAGAAAATGTAATACCTGTATGAAGAAATAATGCGAAAATGACAACAAAACAGTAAAAACCAAGACCCTTCATCAATTCGCCAATTTGACTTACATCATCTCCTGCAACTGAGACAATCGTATTAGATAATAATGAAAAAACACCAAAAGGGGCCAATAGCATCGCCATATCTACTACTTTTAATACGACTTCATTAGAAATATCTAAGATGGTAACTAATTGATCTGACTTTGAATTTTCAATTTGAATCAAAGCAATACCAAAAAGAATCGCAATAATAACGACCTGTAACATATTTCTGTTATTAGCAGATGCTTCAATTATATTTTGTGGAAACATTTCTACAATCGGTTGAAGTGGGCCACGTTTTTGAGCCTTTTTAGCATTTTCTTCTTTGGATTTAACCGTTTGCTGGTAACTTGCTTTTAATTTTTCTGTAAGTTCTACAGGAATGCTTTTACCCGGTTTAAATATATTAACTGCTGCTAGGCCAATTGTAACAGCAATTGCTGTCGTCATCATGTAGATAAATATAGTTTTACCTCCCATGCGAGATAATTTTTTTATATCTGACAAAGAAGCAACTCCAACAATTAAAGAAGTTAATACAAGTGGAACAGCAATCAATTTTAATAGATTTATAAAGATATCTCCCCAAGGAGAAATCCAGTTTACTGTGAATCTTTGTAGGCCAAACTGAACAGCTATGATTCCCCACAATAGTCCTAAAACCATTCCAATAATAATCTTCCAATGTAGCTTTTGATACCACTTCATAAACAATAACCTTTTTTTAAATATCTATCTTATTATTTTAGTTAACTTCGAAAAATTCAGCAAGTCATTGGTGTTATTTGATGTTAATAAAATAACTGTCTTGCTTAGAGATCTCGATTACTTGTTGAGTTATATACTCAAGAACCTTCAAATAAGAGCTATTATAAGAAGTTAAAAACGGCCACAAAGGTGCCAAAAGAATATGTCTCCAAGTAATTAGTTCATCAGACAACTCAACTTGCCCTAAAAGCTCACGGTCTTTATTATAAAATTTTGTTGAGTAAATAATATTCTCTTGTGAACGTCTAGGTATAATATACAATGTAAGCCCCGAAAGCACTTTCATAAAGGTAGCGCTCTGATATTTTTTAATAAGTTCTATCTCGATAAAAATATCTTGGTTTGGACTATCAATATCAACAAGGCGAAATGAGGGATCTTTACTATAAACATTTTTGATGGAATTCAAAGTATCCTTTTGAACTTCATCATATATCTCTTGATCAACCTGTTCTGCATTCTCTAAAAATGTAAACTTTGTTATTTTTACACTCATTGCTAAGGGACGAGTCAATACCTTATGCTCACTAATGACTTCTGATGATTGATAGAAACTTGCACAACCTGTAAAAATGGACACAACGGAAATTATTAATATTCTCATACTAAAAATCTAACATAATCATAAAATTTTTACTACTAATCAAAATGTTTACTACAGCTCAAAAAATGCAAAATAGCAAAGGTGATGTGAAATACACGGTCAACTTAATTCATCCCAATTGGGA
>CAYFHZ010000585.1:0-2201 GCA_964342535.1 uncultured Bacteriovoracaceae bacterium
CTTTCAGTACCATTTTTTTGTGTTACTAAGTATTGTTCCTCAGTTAAATGGTCTAAAGAAAATTTCTTTTTTCCTTCCATAAATCCTAAACCTTCATTAATCAAATATGCTAATTCATTGAAATATCATACATCAAATAAAAGAAAAAATAAGCATCAAATCTTAGGTCAATTATGACGATAAGCCTAAAACATTCACTTGGAGGTATAAAATGAGTAATGGCCTTGACTATAACGAAATCTTAGACCAATACACTAAAACTTATGCAAAAGAAGGTTTAAGAAGATGGAAAATCTTTTATAAATTATTTAAAAAAAGAAGTGATAAATTTTTGCATAAAACTCTTCCTGAAGAAAAAACACATTTAAAAAAATTACTCCATGCATCTAAGGCCATTCATCTTGGAGCAGATCCTCAAATTCCTATGGAAACATTAGCTTTACTAGGTGAAACTGCTTTGGATGCATACTATAGTGTATTAATCCGAAATGTCATAAAGAACAATATGCTTGAATACAATGGTATGTGTTTCAAATTAAATGATCTAGAAAATCAAATTAAGATACAAAGGGCCATCAGAACGAGAAAGTTCAATATGATCAAGGATCAAGTCGCTTAACTTACTCATAGACCTTATCTCTACACCAGAGTATAATAGTTAGAAAATAAAAAAGTGAGTTGTGAATGTTTGTAACTGGTCAAAGATGGTATAGTGAAGCTGAGCCCGAGCTTGGTTTAGGTATTATTTTAAACACAGAGGGTAAACAGGTTACGGTAGAATATCCTCTTAGTAATGAAAAAAGAATCTACAACTCTAAATCAGCACCTTTAAAACGATTTAAAGTCGAAGAAAATGAAGTAATTAAAACTTCTGACAATCAATCCTTAAAAGTAACCGCAGTGCATGTACAAAATGATATTATCTTTTATGCTTGTGGTGACAAAATCATAACTGAAATGGAACTAAGTGCAGAGCTTGATCTCAATGGACCACTAGAAAGAATTATACTTTCAGATTATGACTCTCCAGATCTGTACCAATTAAGATACGATTCATACCTTCAAAGAAGACATTATGAATCATTTAAATTTAAAGGATTTCTGGGACCAAAAGTTAGACTTATTCCGCACCAGATTTATGTTGCAAAAACGATACTTGAAATGGACCAACCTAAAGTCATGCTTTGCGATGAAGTTGGTCTAGGTAAAACAATAGAAGCATGTCTTGTTGTCAATGGTCTCCTACAAAAAGAGCTGATACGAAATGTTTTGTTCATTGTTCCTGAAAGTCTTGTCAATCAATGGTTTGTTGAACTTTATAGAAAGTTTAATATTTCTGCCATAATTGCAACTGAAGAAGAAGATAAAACAACACTGATTGAAGCTCCAATAGTCATTATTAGCAATAAGAATGTAAAACAAAACCCAGATAGCTTTCTATTACTGCGAAAGTGGGATGCCCTTATTGTTGATGAATCTCATCAATTTAATTTTGATAAGAAAGAAAACTCAGAAATAGAGAGACTAAAACATATCAATCAAAAAACTTTTTCGACACTACTCTTAAGTGCAACTCCTGAAATATTAGGTGCCCATGGACTTTATTCCCAATTAAATTTCTTGGATCCATTAAAATATGATAATTTTCATGATTTTAAGCAAAGCCTAATTAACTCGCAAACAATTTCAACTCTTATTAAAGAAGATCACTTAACAGTACAAAACTCTAAACTACTCAAATATTTTTCAAAAAATGAAATTGAAACTTTTGAAAGCACCCAAGAAATTAAACAAGCATTAGTGGATAGATTTGGAACTGGAAGAAATTATTTTAGAAACTCAAGATCAAATCTTGATAAATATTCAAGACTTTTTAATGATAGAGTCCTCTATCGTTACGCTTTAAATTTAGACCAAATCACTGATTCAAAAGTTCTTGAAGCAAAATTAGAAGTCTTACTACAAATGATTTCTAAATACCCTGAAGATAAAATTCTCGTGATATGTCATTCAAAGAAAGTTGTTCTACATCTTCAGAAAAAACTACTTGAAATAGATAATTTTAAATTGGCCATTTTTCACTCTGATCAATCTACTATTGAAAGAGATAGACAGGCTGCATACTTTGCTGAGGATCAAGACGGGGCTCAAGTTCTTATTTCTACAGAAGTTGGGAGTGAAGGAAGAAATTTTGAATTTGC
>CAYFHZ010000586.1:0-2193 GCA_964342535.1 uncultured Bacteriovoracaceae bacterium
TTGTGTTGCTTTAGTAGCTTCAATTCCTTTTTCTACTCTTTCGTGGTTACTACTCACTATAAAACGGACTTTCTTAACAGATTCCGCTAAGATTGTTTGGATCTCATTTGCAGCTTCCCCACTCGTTCTTGCTAATTTTCCGACTTCTTCAGCAACTACAGAAAAACCACGTCCATGTTCACCGGCCCTTTCAGCTTCCACTGATGCGTTAAAAGAAAGAAGTTTAGTTTGAAAAACGATTTCATCTATCAATTTTGTTTTTTGATCTATTTCAGAAATAACATTAACAAGCTCTTCAATTTGTTTATTACTATTGGTAATTTCTTGCATACTTACGACTAAATCACTGATAGAATGATTTGCTTCTTCAGAAACTTTCTTCATATCTTTTGCAAGCTCGTTTGAAACCCGAATTGACTCTAAGTTCATTGCTGTCATACCATGCATTTCTTCCATGGCCTGAGAGGATTCTTCTATTGAGCTCGCTTGAGTGAGTGCAGCGGAAGTCATTTCTTCACTTGATTTTGCTGTTCTTGTACTTATTTCTTGAACATGATTCATATTCTTAGTCAGGGTAGCTGCTAAGTTTAAAATGTTTTCGAATATATTTTTAAACTGTCGCGATATAATGAAAACTAAGTAACCTGCAAACATTAATGAAAATATGCTAGAAACGATTATAATGATTTGATATAAATTAAAATTTGTCACAAGTTCCTTACCTATTAATGTCTGCTTTTGTTCAATCTCTTGTGCTATTTCAATATTGAGATAATTTGCAGTCTTAGGGCCGACAACATCCAGCCCATTTTGAATCGTTTTACTTATTTTTCCTTCAAGGATTGATAGTTGACCAATATAAGCACTAATCTTTTCTAAATTTGCATCTAATCCTTTAAGTTTTTTTGAATTTATCCCTTGTAAGTAACCTCTTAATGAAGCAAACTCACTATTTGAGGCAAAAATATTTTGACTTCGTTTTGCATTAACTTCTGCAAATAATTGCCAGTACATAGCACTTACTTTATTTCGAATTGATTTATTTTTAATTTGATTGATATATTCAATATCTGAAAAATGTAATTCACCAAGAGCTGAATTAATTTTTTTCTTTTCTAAAGTTAACTTTTCTAAATCATTAAAATGGTTTGAATATTCAGTAAATAAATTTTGAATATTATCAATCTTATTCTTTACATCTTCGTCTTTATTAATCTCTTTTGCGTGTGAGAGTTTTTTATCAATTAAATTTTTCTTCTTTTGAAATTCATTAAAGTATTTCTCATCCTTATATGGAATATAATTTTTTACATCAACTCTTAAGTTTAAAAGATCATTATATAGCCCCTTAATTAATAATGAGCTATCCGTTATTTTTTGATAAGTGTTAAATTGATAAGAAGATATCATCATAGCTGCAGATCCTAGTCCACCAATAATAACTAACATAACAAATAAAAAGTAATAGATTCTAGCTGATTTTTTTGTAACTTCTTTGAGATTATTCATAAAAACTCCTCTCAAACGCACATCCTGTCTATGAGATAAGTTTATAATTTAATTATGTGAAGAATATGGAAAAATCAATGGTTGAATTTCAGCTACTTAAAGAGTTCTCTATAATATTCTTTAGTAGTTACAATTTCAAGCTCATTTATTTCTGTTTCACTTGTCTGTAAGTCAGAGTTTTCAGAAATTTGTTTTTTGATTTTTTTAGTCAAAATTATGGCCTGATTAATAAGTTCATTTTCACACTCTTTTTCAGGGATTCCTATTTCATTTGCAATAGTTCTAACTTTTTCTTTTTCCGACTCAGACATTTCTAAGTCACTTCTTGAAAGAACAAGTAACGTTTCTAAAAGTTGTAGTTTCTCTTTATAAGAAAAAAAATCTTTTACAAGGGATATAAATTCAGGAATAAGAGTTCTTATTCTTTTGTCCTCTCTGTAACTTAAGACATACAGTTTTACAATTTTAGTTGAAGTATCACTTTCTAGGTTTAAAAGATAACCAGTATATCGTTTTAAGTACGAAACCTCTTCTTTCGAAATTCTTTTATCATCAGCACAAATATAAATAAGTAAAGGTAAACTTATAAATGTCTTTAAGACTAAATTCACTTCGCTTGAATTCAGCACTTCTGCTGTCTTTTGATATAATTCTATTTTCTTTAGATGATCTAAACTCATATAT
>CAYFHZ010000587.1:0-2191 GCA_964342535.1 uncultured Bacteriovoracaceae bacterium
TTAATCGAGATTTTTTTGAAAGTGATTATAACTTAAAGAATGCTTTTGAGATTAAAAAGATAAGTTTGTTATTAAATCAAACAGAGTTATCTGATGCTGACTTTAGAGACCTTATGAGTTTGAGTTCTAAGCTCAGTGTCTCTGAAAATAATTTTAAATTTCAAGAATTTAAAATAGAAATTAGAAATGAGATATTTTATACCCCTAAAATTGCAACTGCTTCAGGATTATTTAAATGGTGTATGAGCGAGCTGCCATTTAAATTTAATACTTCTCTTCATGCAAGAGATCTGGCCATTGTTCAGCATGGTGGAATATGGAAGTATGCTGATAGAGATCCTATTCAACCAGAGCTCAGAAGTGTGAATATGAAATATAAAACAGGGAAGTGTATTATGATTACTAATATGGCCCTAAAGTATAATTTGGTACATAGTGATTTAAACTCAAGAGTTATTCATGCAGAGCTCACAGCGTATGGTGAGCGAGGTTATAAGCATCTCAAACTGTACAGTAGATCTTTAAGTTTTTCTCATCATTCCGAATGTGTTGAGCAGTTAAGAGAAATTGAAGAATATTTAATCGATACAGAGCAAGAAGTATTGATTTTAAATAAAAATGAAGCAGAGCTAAGAAAGCTGAGTTACGAAAAGCTCGGAGCTCTGTCAGGTATTTGTAATAATTTATTAAATAATAGGATATAGTATGAAATTGTTATTTTTATTAAGTGTTTTAAGTATTTCTCAATTTTCATTTGCAGCTGGTGGTGAACAAAATTTACCAGTAGAGCCTACAATTGAAGGCCTAGAAAGGAAAATTTCCGAAGATGAAATTCAATTGTTATTAGACTGGGCAAATAATACTCAAAAGGAATTAAGTTTTTTAAAAGAAAGATTATCTCGCTTTGGTTCTCGAGATATTGATGAAAAAATTGAATTATATGAAGATGAATTAGCTAGAATCGTCACCGAAAACGAAGACCTTAATGCTCTAGATATGCGTAAGTATCTTAATAGAGCTTTGATGATTAATAAAGAGCTAAAAGATTGTTCAGGATTTTTTTGTAGTACTAAAAAATTTCGTCTTTATATGTTTGAAATGACAACTGCTTTTGCTGAACAAGCCTATACGTCTGATATTGATTTTCTAAGAGGTACAAAAACAATTGGAAGCGTGGTTGAACTTACGAAATTACAACAGCTGTTATTCCATTTGTATGGAAAAGCCCAAATGAGTGGTACCAAAATAAGTGAGAGCGATAGAATAAAATTTTTAAAACTTATGGGGGGGTATCTCAATCGAGATTTTTTTGAAAGTGATTATGCTCAAAAGAATGCTTTTGAAATTAAGAAGATAAATGAGTTTTTAGATAAGAAAAAACTTAGTGATGAAGACGTTGCGAATGTTATTTCTTTACTTAAACGTTTGGGCACAACAGAAAATAGTGAAAGACAGGGGGGGACATTTATTTCTCTTCAAGTGGGCTCGCGTACTTATTCTGGAACTTTTAGCTCTGTTTATCAATTTGCAAAATGGTGTATGAATTATAGTGGAATTTCTGATGCGTATAGCAGTGTTTATCATACCAATGCAACTATTAATATTAATGCTTCAAAAGTTGTTGAGCTTTCTTCAGCTATTAATTTTAGCTATTTCGATAATCGAGGTCAGATTTGTATTGCGGCCACAGCTATTGTTGCTAAGAGTAGTATCCCTAAGACATCATTGTATCCTTACTACACTTTAGGTAGTCTCCATTCGGGAAAATATAATTTTTATTTTGAAGGTTTTTCAAAGTCAGATGTATTTAACAAGTGTAAAAAATATATTGAAAGTAATCGTTTAACTACAACTAGTTTTTATCAAGTCTATTCATCAAATGGAAAAGATGCATTTATGAGCTCTGATACATACCTTGAGTCGGCCCAAGTAATATGTTCTGAAATTGTAAGTCATTTATAATGCTTAAAATTTTAATTTTCATATTTTTTGAAATACTGATAAGTAGTCTAGCATTTGGACAAGGCAAGACTTTATTAAGTTCTCAGGAGATTGAATCCTTAAAAGAGTGGTCTGATAGTACTAAAAAAGAATTAGATTGGTTGATTGAAAAATATACTAATTATAATTAAAAATGTTGTACCAATAAAAATCCATCTCCAACCTATTATTGGTAAAAGAACTTGAACAG
>CAYFHZ010000588.1:0-2182 GCA_964342535.1 uncultured Bacteriovoracaceae bacterium
CCTCAACAATAATTTCTATTTGTAAATTTCGCCTTTATAAACCCAAACCTTAACACCAATGATTCCATATGCTGTCTTAGCTTGTGCTACATCATAATCAATATCTGCTCTTAAAGTATGTAGAGGTACTTTTCTTTCTGAGTATCCTTCTTGTCTTGCCATTTCAGCACCACCAAGTCTACCAGCACATTTAACTTTAATACCCTTAACACCTGATCTAAAAGCAGAAGTCATCACTTTCTTCATCGCTCTTCTAAATGCAACTCTTTTCTCAAGTTGGGCAGCAATGTTTTCAGCAATTAATTTCGCTTCAGCATCTGGTCTTTTTACTTCAGCAATATTGAAGAATAATGCATGTTTAGTCATTTTCTTAAGGTCAGCTCTGATTTTATCAATCCCAGCACCTTTTTTACCAATTGCTACACCTGGCTTAGCAGAGTAAACAGTTACTTTAACTTGATCAGAAGTTCTCGTAATTTCAGTTTTTGCAATTGAAGCGTTAGCTAAATTTTTCTCAATATACTTACGAATTTTAATGTCTTCTTGAAGAGTTGCACCGTAATTGTCTTTTGCATACCAATTAGAATGCCATCCCTTAATATAACCTAATCTAAAACCGTATGGATGTACTTTTTGTCCCATTATTACTTCCTTATGCTTCTTTTAAAGCAACTTTTACGTAGCTAGTTCTTTTGTTAATTCTAAAAGCACGACCTTGAGCTCTTGGTTGAATACGCTTCATAGTCGGACCTTCATCTACCATAATCTCACCGATAACTAAGTTATCAAGATCATATTTTTCACTATCAGAAGCAATTTGAAGACCACTATTTAAAAGCTTTGTAAGCATAATTGCGATCTCTTTTTTTTCGTTGAACCTTAAAATTCTTAAAGCATCTTCAACTTTTCTGTTTCTGATAAGGTCACAAACTTGTCTAACTTTTCTAGCTGACTTTTTAACACTATTATTTTTAACAACAATCATAATGCCCTACCTATCTCTTAGACTTTTTATCAGCACCGTGGCCGCTATAAGTTCTAGTTAATGAAAATTCTCCAAGCTTATGACCAACCATATTATCTGTTACAAATACAGGAATGAATTTCTTCCCATTATGTACAGCAAATGTAAGTCCGATAAACTCAGGGATAATCGTTGATCTACGCGACCAAGTTTTAATAACCTTATTTGCTTTTCCTTCTTGCTGAGCTTTTTCAACCTGCTTAAGCAAAGAAAAATCAATATAAGGACCTTTTTTAATTGAACGAGCCATTTATATTCTCCTAACTTACTTTCTTCTTTTAACAATAAACTTATTAGTTCTTTTGTTCTTTCTTGTCTTGTAACCTTTAGTCGGTTTACCCCAAGGAGTAACAGGGTGTCTACCACCTGATGTTCTACCTTCACCACCACCATGCGGGTGATCTACTGGGTTCATAACGACACCTCGAACAGAAGGTCTTCTACCTCTAAGTCTACTCTTACCTGCTTTACCAATAACAATTTGCTCATGCTCTAAGTTACCAACTTGACCGATAGTCGCTCTACAGTTGATTTTAACTTTTCTAACTTCACCAGAAGGAAGTCTTAAAAGAGCTTCATTTGTTTCTTTTGCCATTAGTTGAGCATATGAACCAGCTGATCTAGCAAGTTGCCCACCTCTTTTAGGGTGAAGCTCAACATTGTGAACCAAAGTACCAACAGGAATATCCTTTAGTAATTTAGAGTTCCCTACTTTAATATCTGCTGAGTCAGAAGAAATAATTGTATCTCCAACTTGTAAACCATTTGGAGCTAAGATATAAGTCTTTTCCCCATCAGCATAAGAAACAAGAGCGATATTACATGTTCTGTTTGGATCATATTCGATTGCCTTAACAGTTGCAGGAATATCTATTTTTGTTCTTTTAAAATCAATAATTCTATATTTTTGTTTTACTCCACCACCTCTTCTTCTTGAAGTGATTCTTCCTAGAGCATTTCGACCAGCAGTTTTACTTTTAGGAGCTAAAAGTCTTTTAACAGGTTTAGCACCTTTAGTTAAAGTATCACTACTTTGAACGACCATATGTCTAAGAGAAGGAGTGGTTGGCTTAAATTTTTTAACACTCATAATTACCTCTATCTAATTAAATACCTTGGAAAAGCTCTAGCTTTTGACCATCTTGAACTTTAACATAA
>CAYFHZ010000589.1:0-2165 GCA_964342535.1 uncultured Bacteriovoracaceae bacterium
CTGAAGGAAATATTGTCTCACTTGGTCAAAAGGAATGTGCTATTCTCGAATTGCTCTATCATAAAAAAAATAAAGTTGTAAGCCGTGATGAAATGATTGATAAAATTTGGGGTGAAGATGCCTTTCCATCAAATAGAACTGTTGATAATTATATCGTTAAATTAAGAAAGTGGATAGAAACTGATAAAACAAATAATGTTCAAATAAAATCAATACGTGGAGTTGGTTACCAACTTTATGTTAAATAAGGAAATACTATGAATAATATTTTTGAAAACCGTATCCAAGAAAATGGTAAAACAAGAGTACCTGTATGGTTTATGAGGCAAGCTGGACGATATCATGACCATTATCAAAATCTAAAAAAAACTCATGACTTTATGACCTTATGTAAGGAACCTAAATTGGCCTGTGAAGTAACAAAGGGACCTATTGAGGAATTTGACTTTGATGCTGCTATTCTCTTTTCAGATTTATTATTTCCTCTTGAACAGCTTGAAATGGATCTCGTTTATGCCCCTGGGCCTAAATTAGGTAAAAAAATAGAAACTCTAGCTGATATTACCACTCTTAAAGTACAAGACCCTGTCAACTTTTATAAATTCCAACAAGAAGCTTGTCGTTTACTCAAATCAACATTACCAGAATCTAAAACGTTACTAGGCTTTGTCGGAGCACCTTTTACTCTTTATGCTTATGCAGTAGAAGGTTCTCATGCTGGATCACTTGTTAGTTCAAAAAAAGGACTTTATGACGGACGTTTCGAAGCATTTACAGAAATGATGCTTCCCAACGTTTTACATGAAATGAAAGAACAAGCTGCAGGCGGTGCAGATGCTGTATGTATTTTTGATACAGCAGTAGGAGAACTAACTCTAAAGGATTTTACAAGATTTGCTTTACCAAAAATTAAATACCTTACTTCTGAGTTTAAAAAGTCATACCCAAATACTCCTATTATTTATTATTCAAGAAATACTCATATGAACTACCTGAGGGCCATTCAAGATGATAATATCGATGTGTTAGGTGTTGATTGGAGACATAATCTAGCTGAAGTACTCAATGAATTTTCTAACGATTATTATATTCAAGGTAATTTTGATCCATGTTGGCTACACTTAGAATGGTCTCAAGTTGAGAATCACCTCAAAGAGTTTCATCAAGAGCTTGTGGATGCAAAAGTCGATTTTTCAAAATGGATTTGTGGACTAGGACATGGTGTTTTACAGCACACTCCACAAGAAAATGTAAAAAATGCTGTCGATTTTATCCATAAGAACTTTATATATTAGAGAAAAAATCATTCTCTAATCCATTATCATATAAAACCTGAGCATTACTTGGGGTTAGACCTGTAAACTCTAATCCCATTTCTCCAGCTCGCCCTATTTTTTGCATAAGAATTCTATCACCTTCCATACCTGTGACTTCTGAAATCTCAGATACAAAGCGCCCCCTTGATCTATCCTTATCTAACTGGATGACATAATCTATAGCTGATTTAATTTGATGTCTCATGGCCTTCACAGGAATATCATAACCTGAAAACAAAAGAAGAGTCTCTAATCGCATAAGACTCTCTACACTATTATTAGCATGAATAGTGCACATACTACCATCATGACCAGTATTCATTGCTTGTAATAAATCAAAAGCTTCACCACCTCTCACCTCACCAATGATGATTCTATCTGGTCGCATACGAAGAGAGTTTTTAACGAGATCACGCATTGTTAAATTAAGCCCTGAAAGTGAACTTTGATGTCCTGTAAATAGTCTAACTGTATTTGGTACAGTTAGATGAAGTTCTTGAGTATCTTCCATCACAACCAACCTTTCGTTTGGAACAACTTCTTGTAACAAAAGGTTGAGAAACGTTGTCTTTCCAACACCTGTTCCTCCAGAAACTAAAATATTTAGTTTACCTGAAATAATGGCCTTAAGAAAACGTATCCACTTATCTGATAAAAGAAAAGCACCATTCAAGCTATCTAAATTTTTTATATTTCTTAAATACTTTCTAATCGTTATGGCCGGAAACCTATCTGTATACTCTTTAGAAATAACATTGATACGACTTGTATCAGGTAGAACTCCATCAATAATCGGATTATTAATGTCAAATTTTCTTCTATTTAATTTAGCAACATCGAAACAAAACT
>CAYFHZ010000590.1:0-2161 GCA_964342535.1 uncultured Bacteriovoracaceae bacterium
AAAATGAAGTCTTTAAAAACTAAACTCAGTAGTCTTTATAGCTCTGAGAAAGAAATTAATCCTAACTTAACTTCTGTTCCATGGAACTATCTTAAACATTGGGATACTTATCCTGAAGACTCTGACTTCAAACTGATGGCCTTAAAAGAAAATTTAAAATCAAGTGAATATCAAGTCAGTGCGATGAATCGTAACACTATTCCTGATATTACAGTTGGCATAAATTATACTAAAAGAAATAATATAGATGATCTTGGAGATTTTGTTGGAGCAAGTATAACTATCCCATTACCAAGTAGTGATAAAAGATATGCTGCCAAGTCAGGTTCAGTTGCTATAAAAAGAAAATCAGAGTATCAATATCGACATTATCTCAACACTAAGCCTAATAGACTTAAAGAGCAGCGATTTGAAATCGAAAGCCTTGAGGCACAACTGATTATCCTCGATAATGAAAGTTTAAAATATGCGAAAAGTTCTAGAGATGTCATTGCAAAATCCTACTCAAGAGGAGGCGCAGACTATTTAGAGCTCTTACGGGCAGAGCTAAAATACCAAGAAAAACGTCTGAGTAAAATCAAAATTGATTCTAGTCTAAAAAAGAAAAAAATTAACTACTTATTAGTAAAGGGGAGTAAATTAACTCCATGGAGTCTCCAATGAAGTATATAGTCATAATTTTATTAAGCTTACTTATTTATGGTTGTAATAAAGAAAAAGAAATGGCATCCGAATCTCATAGTCATGAGCAAAGTTATTATACGTGTTCTATGCATCCTCAGATTAAAGAAGATCACCCTGGAAAATGTCCTATTTGCGGTATGAATCTCACTAAAATAAATATAGATCAACAGAAAAAATCGAACACTTCATTAGGGACAGAAAATTATTATTGCGAAGTTGATCCAAGTGTTACAAGTGAAGTTCCAGGTGATTGCCCACTTGATGGGACACCTATGCTAAAAAAAATTAAAGTTGAGGTTGGTCATGTGAAAATAAAAAAGAATCAACTCAAGCATTTTAGGGCCGATGTATTTAAAGTCGCTAAAATGAAAATGACTAAAAATATTAGACTGCTTGGAACTATACTTAAGGCCCAAGATCGAGAATCAAATATTCCTGCTAGAGTTCCGGGAAGAGTAGAAGAAGTGTTTATTGTTTCGACAGGCTCTCTTATTAAAAAGGGAGATCCAGTATTGAAACTATATAGTCCTAAGTTATTAACAGGAGCTGATGAGTACCTTCTTGCAAGAAAAAATTATTTATCAAATAAAAAAAATAAAGAATTTAAAGATCTTTTTGAGCAAAGTATTCAAAGAATGAAACTTTGGGGAATACAAGATTTTCAATTAGATGAATGGGCCAAAAACAAAAAAATACCTCGTGAAATAACCATCTATTCTCCAGTTACAGGTATTGTTGAGAAAAAATATGCTATTCAAGGAAAGTACTTTAATGAGGGAGAAAGCTTCTTTGATCTGGTTGACTTGGATACCTTATGGGTTGAAATGGATGTTTATGAGCATGACTCTGGCTTAGTAAAACTTGGCCAGAGTGTTGAGTTTGAATTTAGCGCTTATTCTGGTGATATTTTTAAAAGTACAATTGATTTTATCAATCCAGTACTTGATACTAAAACAAGAACTTTAAAAATAAGAACTACTATTGGGAATAATCAAGGGCATCTAAGACCAGGAATGGTAGGTACAGCATCTGTAAAACTAGAAAGAGAAGGGATGGTATTGGCCCTTCCTAGAACTGCTGTTGTTGATACGGGAAAGAGAAAAATTGTTTGGGTGGATAACGGAGAATCTGAATATAGTGCTAGAATTGTTTATACCGGTTTTGAGTCAGAAGGTTTTGTTGAAATAAAATCGGGTTTAAGTGTTGGTGAAAAAGTCGTTGTTTCAGGAAATTTTTTATTAGATGCTCAAGCTCAACTTTTTGGAGGGTATGATGATACAAAAACTCATTGAACTCGCCATAAAATTTAGAATTATTGTCGTCTTGAGTTTTTCTCTTATTTTAGTTCTAGGAATATTTACACTGAGAAACTCTAATATTGATGCTATTCCTGATATAGGAGAAAATCAACAAATTGTTTTTACTGAGTGGAGTGGAAGATCTCCTAAAGATATTGAGGAACAAATTACATATCCAT
>CAYFHZ010000591.1:0-2156 GCA_964342535.1 uncultured Bacteriovoracaceae bacterium
TACTTTGTAAGAAAAATTTAGATTATGTTTTTAAAGCAAAAAATACTTTTCACAGATGCTAAATCTCATTTTTTCTTGGTTAAGTGCATGAAAACAGATGGGAAAAACATAGAAATTGAATAAATAATATATACTTAGGAGATTTCTGCCCCGCTTGCGAAACCTTGAAGTTAATACGGAATGATGGGAAAATAAATTAAGGTCTAAGCTGTCCATTAGACCACGGTAGAAAGCGCAGGAGGTGCTATGTCGGACAAGAAGTCGTCAAATTCAAAAAATTACCCTTTGTTACCATTGAGGGATGTTATTATTTTTCCTCATATGGTTGTCCCACTCTTTGTAGGAAGAGAAAAATCTATTTCTGCGCTTGAAAAAGCTGCAAAGAATGGAAATGAACTGTTTCTTGTCACACAGAAAGATGCTTCAGTTTTAAATCCAGAAAGAGAAGATGTTTATAATATTGGAACTGTTGTCAATATTATTCAGATGCTAAGACTCCCAGATAATACTGTAAAAGTATTAATCGAAGGGAAGTACAGAGCAAGTATTTCTGAGTTTGAATGTAGGCCAGAAGGTTACTTTGCAGATGTTGTCGAATGTGTTGATGAAAAAGAAAATGAAGTTGCACTAGAAGCTACTGTTCGATCTGTTAAAAATATATTTGAGCAATATGTAAAACTCAATAAAAGAATACCTCCTGAGCTTTTAATGAGTATTTCAAGTATCACTGATCCTTCTAGGTTAGCTGATATTATTGTTGCACACTTAACAATGAAGATTCCTGAGAAACAAGAGATCTTAAATGCAGTTAATGTTGAAAAAAGACTTCAATTATTACTTGAGAAGATGCAAGGTGAAATCGAGGTTATCAACGTTGAAAAGAAAATTAGATCTCGTGTTAAAGCACAAATGGAAAAGTCTCAAAAAGAGTACTATTTGAATGAGCAGATGAATGCCATTCAAAAAGAACTTGGAAATAAAGAAGATGGAAAATCTGAAATAACTGATATGGAAGATAGATTAGCAGCTAAGAATATGTCTGCGGATGCAAGAGAGAAAGTTGAAAAAGAGATTAAGAAGTTAAAATCGATGTCTCCTATGTCAGCTGAATCTGCAGTTGTAAGAAACTATATTGATTGGATGCTCAATCTTCCTTGGGGAGAGTATACTGAAGATGATAATAGTGTAAAACATGCTAAAGAAGTTTTAGATGATGAGCACTATGGACTGGAAGATGTTAAAGATCGAATTATTGAATACCTTGCAGTTAGAAACCTTGTTGCTGATAACTCTAAAACAGCAGGAACGATTCTGTGTTTAGCTGGACCTCCTGGAGTTGGTAAAACTTCAATTTGTAAGTCATTAGCAACTTCTATGGGAAGAGAGTTTGTTAGAATTTCTCTTGGTGGGGTTAGAGACGAAGCAGAAATTAGAGGGCATAGAAGAACTTATGTTGGGGCCATGCCAGGTAAGATCATTCAAGCGATGAAAAAGGCGAATATTGGAAACCCAGTCATTCTTCTTGATGAAATCGATAAAATGAGTTCTGATATGAGAGGAGATCCTGCTTCGGCCATGCTTGAAGTATTAGATCCAGCTCAAAATAAAAACTTTACTGATCATTATATTGAAGTTGAATATGATCTTTCTAAGGTAATGTTTGTAATGACTGCAAATGATATTGGTCGAATTCCAGGACCTCTAAGAGATAGAATGGAAATCATTAATATTCCTGGTTATACACCACATGAGAAATTACAAATCGCTAAAAAATATCTATTGAAAAAATCAGTAGAAGCTCATGGACTTCATGACTATCCAGTAAACTTAACTGATAAAATGTTTATGAGAGTGATTCGTGGATATACAAAAGAAGCTGGAGTAAGAAATCTAGAACGTATGATGAATACAATTTCTAGAAAGATTGCAACAGATGTTGTTACTAACGATGTGGAGCAAGGGAAGAAATATAAAGTTTCTGAAAAGATGCTTGATAAATACTTAGGTCCAATTATTTTTGAACAAACAAATATTGAAGCTGCCCCACAA
Organism: uncultured Bacteriovoracaceae bacterium; assembly: GCA_964342535.1. Taxonomy (GTDB): domain Bacteria; phylum Bdellovibrionota; class Bacteriovoracia; order Bacteriovoracales; family Bacteriovoracaceae. The sequence continues at coordinate 2,050 of CAYFHZ010000591.1, forward strand.
GTAGGTCTTGTTAATGGACTTGCTTGGACAAGTGTAGGTGGTGAGCTTTTAAATATTGAAGTTGTTACAGTTCCCGGTAATGGAAAAATCCAAGTTACTGGAAAACT
>CAYFHZ010000592.1:0-2150 GCA_964342535.1 uncultured Bacteriovoracaceae bacterium
TCTTACTTATATCTTTGAAACCATCGAGGATCTAGATTTTACAATTTCAAAAATTCGTCTGCAGTTTTTACGTCCTGTTTACCTTAATACAAAAATTCAACTTAAGCTGACTGCTCCTGATATTAATAATACAATCCACTTTCAGATTGAATCTTTTGATGACACTATTATTCATGTTGTTGGATATGCAATCCTTACAACATCTTAACAAACACCATACAGGACTCTAACATACAGATCATGAACTCATACCTTATACTGAGGGTATACACTCAATCAGGAGAGAGACATGAGTAAAATGACAATTGAGACTATTTTCTATCCAGGAAGAAGTTATGGTGATCTTAGATTACAAGCTTTAACTAATGAATTAAGAAATGCAGCTGCGACTTGCTTTGATTCCATTCCTAATTATCAAGCTTTAACAGGTGATAGAGAAGAAATGAAAAGGGCCATTATCTGTGTAGCAAGAGATGAGAAAAGAAATATTATTGGATTCTGTTCATCACTTGTATTAGAAGTTCCTCTTTATGGAGATGTTCTTCATACAGGGCTAACTTGTGTTACTCCACAAGCGAGAGGTAAAAAACTAACACATAAGTTAACTAGCAAAATACTAGTAGAGTACTTATTTAAAGAATCTCCATTTTCCAGTGTATGGGTTTCCAACTGTGCCTGTGTTTTATCTAGTCTAGGGAATGTGGCCCTTTACTTTGAAGATGTTTATCCATCTCCCTTTGGTAAAAAATCTGCATCTAAAGATTATTTAAAAATTGCTCAGTATATCTCTGAGCACTATAGAGAGCCTATTGCAATCAATAATGATGCTATCTTTAATCCAAAAACATTTGTTTTTGAAGGAAGTGTTAAAGGAGCAGTATTTGAAAAAGATGGTAATGATGCAAGATTCTTTCATCGAAATCAAAATTTGACTCATTACTACCAGGATATTTTAAACTTTGAACGTGGGGATGAGGTATTACAAATTGGAAAAGTCTCCCTTATGACATTCCCAAAATATCTATGGAATACATCCAAGAGAAAATCATCATTTCTTGTTGAGCAAGTTTCAGGAAAACTTATTGCTTCAAGATAAAATTTGTTGTTTTGGGGAGTTCATTCCAACGAGTTGCTTCGAGTTGATAAAACTCCCCTTCTAAATTTTCTTCATAAATATAAGAATCCACAATATATCGTCTATTCATATTATTATGATCACTCCACTCTCCATAAGCAATACTATCAATCCTTTCATCTTGAGTGATATCAATAATTCTTTTATCATTATAAATAAGCGTAAATAAATTTTTGTACTCAATACACGAGAGCTGCAAACTAGAAATTCTCCAAATGACTTCTTTTTGAAAATACCGATGATATAGTGAAATATCAAAATAAAGATTTTTATTTTTAGTCAGAAGTAGAAAACTTGGCAAACTTCTTTCATTTCCCTTCAACATACATACTTTAAATTTTTGAATATAGTTATTATGTCTAGGTAATGAAGTTTTAAATTTTTTTACTAATTCAAATTCCTCAAAAGCATCAAGATAAGAAATTAAGTCCCCATGAGACTCACAGGCATAAATATAGCTTGGTATTTCTGAAGTAGAAAAATTTATAATTTGCTTTAACATATAATCTAAAGTTTCATTTTTTGGAAAATACAAATAATATCCATATACTTTGGGTATTTTAATATTTAAAGGATTCTCGTGTTGAATATCCTCAAGTATGCCATTTATTTTTTTTAGTGCATTCTTGGCCATCTGAACTCTTGGAAAATATGATTCAATAGAGATACACCTACAAAGTTTTAGCTTAGTTGCTAATAGAGTTCCACGAGACAATCCTGAGCCTAAATCTAATAAAGTTTCTCCCCTTGGAATATCCGAAAGTACTTGATAGTAATCTATGTAAGATGTTAGCAATGCTTTAGAGTTTAGACCAATATACTCATCATCACGCTCAGAATAAAAATCGTCCTGGTCGCTTGAAATCTCAAAATGATGATCTAGATAAGAGTCAAATTTAAGAATATCTTGAAGATTTGGATTACCAACTAACTTTGTAATGTCATTAATATTCATTAAATTTGAAGGGACTTCTTTTTTAACTTTTCAATCAAGGTCGTTCTATTCAAATTAAGA
>CAYFHZ010000593.1:0-2146 GCA_964342535.1 uncultured Bacteriovoracaceae bacterium
TTTATAATAATAGGGAGATTTACATGAATTTTTAGGGCAGTTTCTTTTCATGCAGTTTTAAATGCAAGAAGGTAGAAAGTTAAAGTCAGTAAGTAGTTGAAACCACTAGATAAAGTTCTCATTCTTGTAATAGAATGGTCGGTTTATTTTCCCCAGTCAGGTCAGTCGGTTAGTTTGGAATAACTTGTCATAAGTTTTTGATGTTTATTAATATTATCAAGATTTCTATTTACGGGTATGAGCCCATAAAATGAATCATCACCCCATATATTATTATATACAGCTTCTTTTAAATCATTTCCAAAAAGGTCTATAATAAGATCTTCATACTCAGACCAATCAAAATCATTGATCATAATATTGAGTCCCAAATATAGAGCATGAAAATAGCGATTTCGTTCAGGAGTATTATCGCTAAAATTAATAAGTAAATCACACTGCTCTTTTGCTGTTTCGAAATTACCTAAGGACAGATTGATAAGGCATTTTAATTCGGTAAGTGTTAAATTTGCCCAAGGGGTGTTGTCATCAAAGGCTACACCTATGAGATCAGATATTTCAGTGTATTCACCTAGGTCAGATTCATCAAAATCATTTAACAGATTTTCTAGTTCCTCTTCCGTAAGATTGTGAATATTAAGTATTCTTTCTCTCCAGATTCTACTTTTATTGCTATTATCATAAATAAGATCTTCTATGGGATAAATTTCTGAAAAACCAGGAACAATAATTCGACATGCATTTACACCTAAGTGCTCATGATCCATGATATAACACTCCTTTTGAAGAGCGTTCAAACAGTATTCAAATTCTTCTTTAGTTGAACCTTTAAAATTCCAGTCTATAAAATCATAGGCGGGTGTTTTAGCAAAAAATTTCCATGAGACTTCACCTGTTGAATCAATAAAATGTTCAATAAGATTTGTCTTTTCTCTGATTGCAAATGAATTAAAACTACCTCTTGGAAGATCATTCATTCCTTCAAAACTTCGACCCTGCATCAGCTCTGTGAGTGATCTTTCTAAAGCTACTTCAAAGCATGGATGGGCACCAAAAGAGAGGAAAACTCCACCTGTTAGCGGGTTGAGTAAGGCAACACATAATACAGGATATTTTCCACCTAATGAAGAGTCTTTTGCATATATTTTAAAACCTTTTTCTTTGAGTTGTTGTATGCCTTCATAGATAGATGGATACCTAAGAAGTACTTTTTCTGGAATATCAGGTAAAGTTAATTCTTCTGAAATAACTTGGTTTTTTATGGCCCTTTCAAAAATTTCAGATAATGCCTGAACTCTAGCTTCAAATTTTGAGTTACCTGCACTCATACCATTACTAACGTATAGATTACCTAAAATATTAACAGGAATATAGATGATTTCTTGATCACTTTGTCTCACATAAGGAAGTGCACAAATTTCATTTCGATCTGAATTATGATCAAGGAGATGTTCAAAACTCAATTCACCATCTGGGTTATATATTTCTAATAAGTAATCGTCCATTAATCCATCAGGTATTTCAGTATGAGTTTTTGCAAACCATTTTTCATTCTTGTAATGAAAATATTCTTTGTGAGTTAAAGGTAAGTAGTAATCATTATAAAAATAATTATTTGAGAGTCTTTCAAAATATTCACCTAAGGCCGAGCATAGAGCTGCCTTTTTCGAGGCTCCTTTACCATTAGTGTAGCAAAGCGGAGAGTGGGCATCACGAATATGAACAGACCAGATATGTGGTAGTGGATTTCTCCACGATGCAATTTCTATTTCTATACCTAAATCAATTAACTTCTGAGTGAGTTTTTTTATGGTTTCTTCAGCACTACTATCTTTTGATAAGATATTTGTAATACATTCATTCTCTTCAATAAAAGTTTTATTTTGCTTCTTCTCTTCAATGATAAAATCAATTTCGTTTTGAATGACTCGTTTGACAGTACAACGATCCATTGCTTTTAGAATACCTTCCTTATCTTTAGCACTGATTGAATCTGGAAGTTCTATTTCTATATGAAATGCTTGCTTATATCTGTTTTCTGGAGAAATGATATTTTGCTGTCTTAGAGTAATACCTTCCATTGAAAGATCTCTAGCATTACAATAAACTTTTACAAAATAAGCTGCACAAAGGACAGAAGAAGCCA
>CAYFHZ010000594.1:0-2145 GCA_964342535.1 uncultured Bacteriovoracaceae bacterium
AACTCTCTTCTTAATGAGTTGGTAGCAGTTCAATATCAAAGAAATGATATAGATTTCTCTCGTGGTACTTTTCGAGTAAGAGGAGATACAGTAGAAGTATTTCCTGCCTATGAAGATTCAAATGTCGTTCGTATTGAATTTTTTGATGATGAGATTGATGGGATTTATATTGTAGATCCATTAGTCGGTAAAATAATAACCAAGCTCAATAAAGTTGTTATTTATCCTTCATCCCATTATGTGGTTGGAGAAGATAGATTGAAACATGCACTTGTCACAATTCGTGATGAACTTCGTGATAGGTTAGGAGAGTTTAAGCAGCAAGAGAAATTACTTGAATTCCAAAGACTAGAACAAAGAACAATGCTTGATCTTGAAATGTTAGAAGAAATGGGTTTTTGTTCAGGTATTGAAAATTACTCAAGACATTTAACAGGTTCTAAAGCAGGTGAAGCCCCTCCAACGCTAATAGATTATTTTGGGGATGATTTTTTATTGATTGCAGATGAATCGCATATTGCAATACCTCAGATTGGTGGAATGTTTAAAGGTGATAGAGCAAGGAAGATGAACTTGGTAGAACATGGTTTTCGACTTCCAAGTGCATTAGATAATAGACCACTAAAATTTGAAGAATTTGAAAAAAAATTAGCAAAAGTTCTTTTTGTCTCAGCCACCCCAGCTCAATATGAACTAGAGAAAACAGGTGGAGAGTATGTTGAGCAAATTATTAGACCTACGGGACTTCTTGATCCTATTATTGAAGTGAGACCAGCTGACTCCCAAGTTGATAACTTACTACTAGAGGCTAAAGAAGTTATAAAAAAAGGTTTTAGAGTTCTCATAACAACTTTAACTAAAAAATTAGCAGAAGAGCTTACTCATTATTATAAAAGTGCTGGACTTAAAATAAGATATCTTCACTCTGATATTGATACTCTAGAGCGTATGGAAATTTTAAAAGAATTAAGAGAAGGTGAGTTTGATGTTCTAGTTGGCATAAACCTTTTAAGAGAAGGATTAGATCTTCCGGAAGTTGCACTTGTTGGAATTTTAGACGCTGACAAAGAAGGTTTTTTAAGGTCTACACGATCTCTTATTCAGACTATAGGCCGTGCAGCTCGAAATGCGGAAGGAATGGTTATTCTTTACGCCTATAAAACAACTCCAAGCATGGAAGAAGCTATTCGAACGACTCGTGAAAGAAGAGAAAAACAAGATATTTACAACCAAGAAAATGGCATTGTTCCTAAAACAATTATCAAAGATATTTCAGGAGGTGTGATTGAGGTCTTGAGAGGAAATAAAAACCCTAAACAAAAAAAGACTAAGAAACATGCTACAATAGTTAATATGGATTTAGAACAACTTGATAAGAGAATAGCAGAGCTAAAAGATCGGATGAAAGAATGTTCTAGAAATTTAGAATTTGAACAAGCTGCAAAATATAGAGATGAAATCAAAGAGCTTACACAAATGAGAATTGTTTTATGATAAAGTATTTACTGTTCTTTTTATCTTTAAATTCTTTCGCACAATACACGGAAGCATTTAAAGTTGACATATATGATAGAAAAATCACTGTTTCCTCTCCGAAAAAGAAAGTGAAAGTTGTAAGTGTGATTATTATGAATCATACATTAGATAAAATTGTTTCAGAGTTGAGAGCTGATGATAAAGTGATAAATCAATTTCCTCTCAAGCCTGAAGAAAAAGAAGTTATTCAAGTTAATATGACTGGTGTAAAATTATTAAAATACATTCCTTTAGCACCTCCATTTGATGCTGCTGAATTAATATTTAGTCAAAGGCCTTATGAGATTCCTGAGAAAAAGTAAAAAATCCAAAAAAACAATTCTTGTTATTAGTGATCTTCACCTTGGAGCGGGAGTAGATGTTGATGGAAGAGTAAACCCTTTAGAGGATTTTCATAGTGATAAAGAGCTTGTAGATTTTTTTGAATTTTACTCTAATGGAGACTATGCAAGTAAAGATGTTGAATTAATTATTAATGGTGATTTTCTCGATTTATTAGCTGTGCCCTTTGTTTCTGTATTTGATGATGAGTTCTGGAGTGAAAAAGCATCTATTCAAAAACTCAACCTTATACTCGCTGCTCATCCCGAAGTCATTAATGCTCTTGGA
>CAYFHZ010000595.1:0-2141 GCA_964342535.1 uncultured Bacteriovoracaceae bacterium
TTTCATCATATGAGGACTTATATATTTTAGTATTGCTTAAGTAATGGGAAGGAATATTATTCTTAATATATTCGTGATTAATTTCTTTATCAGTAATAAAAGCATTAGCGATAGATGATACTAAATTCGTATTTATAGCAGAGTGACACTGTAGTAGATCACAACTAGTCTCTATCTGACATGGAAAACAATTATTTCCTGGAACAATATTTACAGCATTTTGACTGTAAGGTGTAGTTTCGTGTGGTCTAACAGTTCCCAAAGAAATTGTAATAATTGGGGTGAGTGTTTCACTGGCCATGTGTCCAACAAGTGAGTCATGCCCAATAAAAAGCTTACTGTTCATTAGCAGTTGATATGTATCGGCCATTGAATATTTGCCAGCATGAGAAATTATTCTCCTTTTGAAGTTTATAAGAGAAGGACTATTTAAGAGTCTTAATGCATCTTGGTTATCTTGTGGTCCACCAACAATATGTAAATTATAATCAGGATATTCATTGCAAAGTTTATAAATGACTTCACTCCACTTACTCATTCCCCAACGTTTTTTCTTGTGAGAGGCAAATGGATGTAAAACAATATTATTATCTCTTTGACTGAAATTAGAGTCAGGATCTAAGACATGATTTTCCATGACGCCCATTGAATATCGGTATAGATCAACAAGACAAAAGGGATTAAGTGATCCACTTAAAACATTCGAATATACAAATTGTCCCCATTTATCCTGAATGGTGATTTCATTCTTATTATTACGTGATAACCCTAATTGATACTCACTATTTATGAGTTTTGTGAGGTAGCCTGAACTTTTGCTGTAGCTTAAATTTATTGTAAATTCAAACTTTTCTGCTTGTAATTTTTTTATAAAATCATGTACTTCTTTTTGAGTTTCTTTTAAACCATCTTTTCTAATTAAATCTTTGGTATCAAAAAAGATAATATTATCAAAAACAGTGTCTAGAAGAAACCGAAGGCCACTTCCAAATGATTTTCTTGCTATCAAAGTTACATGAGCATCATTATTCTCTGCTTTTAGTTGTCTTATGGCCTGAGCAGTTTGAATAAGGTCACCACTTCTTGTAAGTTGAATGATAGCAATTTTAGTTTTCACTTGCCCTCCTCTTCTATGAGAGAAGTAACAAACAATACTTCAAGTTCTTCAATAGTCATTTCTTGACCTGAACTTACCTTCTTTTGTATTTCGTTTAATGCTGTGTGAATTTCTTCCTGAATACTCACAACGGCCTCCTGGTTTAAATATTTTTTTCTGCCTCAAATCTTTTAGACATTGTATTTGTTGTAATTTGCTCTAAATATTGAGTGAATATTTGTAGATTTCCTTTCAATTCAAAAAGTTTTGCTTCAATCTTTGAAATATTTTCATCAACACTAGGAGAGTCAATATTTTCAATTTCCCCTTCAAAAAACTTAATGATATTACCAACACATGTTTGAGATGCACCAGACATAATAAGAGTATCAAGGTACCCTATAAATTGGTTTAATCCATCTTGAGATTGTTTAATACTTTTTAATGATCTTAGTGTAGCAAGAAGTACCTTTACAGTACTTGTGAGTTCAGCTTTTACTTCATTCGTATAATTCTGAATGGTATCAATATCTGTGTTATCCCTAATGTGATCGAGTAGGTGTGTATTTCTATCATACCCAAGTAGCTCAAAAAAATATGATCTTTCCAAGTGATAGTTAATTTCTTTCTTGATATCAATATCACCACGGATTTGACTGAAGAAAGTTGAAAATTGATCAGCTATTACTTTATAGACTGGATTAGAGGAGTTCATTGTCTCTATTGGTAACGATGTCTCAAATAGTTCATTAATAACTAGGAGTATATCGTTGCCTAGAGTTTTTTCATCTTTAACTCTAATCATGTAATTGTTCTCTGAATGTATCTGTGTTGTAAATTTGTCACAGAATTCTCTTACTACTAAAACTTCTTTATTCATCATGTCGGCCACTGCCATTTGATCATTAGATGTTGTAATAAGAAAATCTAGATTTCCAATGACTGAAGGTAAGGCTTCCGTATCCATATTTATAGAAATGAGTGAATTGTTAAAATCAGCATTGAGTCTATTTACAACTTCTTTTTGATACTCCTTTCCATTAAG
>CAYFHZ010000596.1:0-2134 GCA_964342535.1 uncultured Bacteriovoracaceae bacterium
TAATCAATAAATAGAGTTTCATCTGAAACCATGAACAAATTAAAATCTTCCATTGTATAGCCATAAGCTATTACAAGTCTTTCAATCAATTTGTTATGAAGATCAACTCTTCCGTGTTCAGTATGAGAAATAAGAGTGTCTGACTTATCAATAAGAACTGCAGCACTTCTCATTGATAGATTTTTAGACTTTCTCATAAACCTTAATACCTGTGCTTCCTTAGTAATAACCTTGGAATCACTTCTTCTTTTTCGTTTTTTTGTTTTTTCCAAAACAGCCTCCTTTAAAAGTGTAAAGATGCTCTTTGGACAATGAAACATGGTTAACTTGTTGACTACACTATGTAGGCCAAGAGATTGTTGCTAAAAAAATCACTTAGCCAAAATAAAGCCAAACCTAGCCAACGAGTGTCACTTCGTGACATGTCGGGAGTGATGAAGCTGCTAACCTTGATGCTAACTGCTTGAGAATTCTTTCAATGATTTTAAAATGTTATCCATAAACTTAGGGGGCCACCATCGAAAACAAGAGTTCGATGGTGGAGGTGGTCGGAATCGAACCGACGTCCAAAAGTACATCCAATAGAGAGCACTACGTGTGTAGTCGCATTAGAGCAAGCGACGGCTGTGAGTATCTTGTAAAATACACAAACCTCGGTGAGCTTTTAGCGAGGCTACCCGACTCCCTCGTTGAGTTTAGTTTTCCGACCTTCCCACAAAGGTCTTTACCTACTTTTTGTTATCGGTGTAGGCCCCTCATTACGAGCGATAATTCTTTAATTATGCAGCGTAAGCTAATTCTACTTCGTTTCCGAGTAAATTTGGACGGCTTTTTACTAGGCCTGCCGACCAACCTAGACACGCACTCAATCCTTCAATACCCCTGTCGAAACCAGTGCACCCCCAGATCGGTTGAATTTCAAGAGTTTAAAGTACCACAAAAATGAATAAAAAGAAATAAGCTTTACATGAGCTCCTTTTAATTTGACTGTTCTTGTCGGTATCTTTCTAAGAATGTTTAATTTTTTGAATTATAGGCATAATACATGCCAAGATATTATTTAAAATAAGACTTGAATCAGATATCAAGTCATTGATTTTACGGTACTATTTTTATTATTGTCCTTCACCTTTTTCTCGTTTAAATTGCATTAAAGAATCAAAGAATTCCTGCTTATAACAACTCTTCTCTCTATCAACCATCCACTCTCTAGCATCTTCAAAGCTCATCTTCATATCTCGCATAAGCTCAACCATATGCCCACTTAAAGATAAAAGATTACCTACTGAACATACCTGACTTCCTTTTAATGACGATGGATAACCGCTGCCATCTACTTTTTCATGTTGTTGTAAAATCGCCTTAAAAAAAGATGGAGAATCGATCACATTCCATTCCTGAATCATCTGAACAGATTCTAAGGGATGGTCCTTGTGTAATTCTCCACCTTCTAGACCTAAGGAAACGTCTTGGATTAAACTTGCAAGAAAGAAATCGACCACTTTTTCTTCCGTGCACCAAGATAAACCTTTTAATATATTGAGGCCAATCATAGCTGCGATTACATTGTTTTCAATATGGTCATTCTTTTCCTTAAATATCTCATGAATATGGAAATATACTCCTGGCTTTTTGAGAAAATCCATCAACTCAAAAAGATTCTCTTTCATTAAATTCATAATCTCATCATCAGCACCTTGAGTGTAAAAATAGCGGGTTATATGAGAAAAAATAATTTTAAAAAACTTCACTTTTTTAATTAAATCTATACGATCACTTTTTAAAATACTTAGTTTGATAGAGAGGTTAAACTGAATAAACTCCATAAAGTCTGTTTTGTTAATATAAAGTGAATCAATACCTTTTTGTTTAAATTCTTGAACTTGGCCATTGGTGATATTTTCACCTTTATTTGCGACTTTTACATATTTCTCATCGAGTTTCATATAAACGGGGTACTGAATATTTGCTCCGGCCACAAATTCTTCAATACATACTCCAATGAAGTTGATTTGCTCTTTTTGAGTAACAGTATTGACGTCATTTATTTTGTGAATTTGATCCATTAAGTCCGCTTCCCGGTAAGGCTTTGCTAAGAATCCATCCGCCCCTATTTCATAAGCTTCCTTAATTT
>CAYFHZ010000597.1:0-2130 GCA_964342535.1 uncultured Bacteriovoracaceae bacterium
ACTGCACTCGATAAAAACTTATAAGTCTATCAACAATAATATCGCCTTTAAGTTCTTTCACACTCAAATAATAAGACATGATTTTATTTCGTGCTTTTTCATATTCTTGAGTTTTGATATAAAAAAGAATTTTAAAGGCATGTGCATTCCAAGTTGCACTTAAAAGTGGAAAATGATTTCCTATTTCAATAGCAGAGTCTAGATAGAACTCTGCCTTCGAATAATTTTCAAGCCTTAAGTAAATATCACCAAGGAGTTGTGATAAGGTCATTTTAGTGTGTGAAATTGAGCATTTATTAAATGCATCAGTGGCCAAGTTTTTCGCTTCATCTAGTCTATGAGTAAATAGGGAGAGTCTGGCATTTTCAAGTTGCACTTCAATTTTTTCTTCCAATGTTAGGGGAGAAATTTTAGAGAGTAGAATTTTTGCTTCAGAAAAATGATTTGAATTTAATTGAGATCTTACTAATTCAATTTGTGATTCGAATTGATCATTTAACTGATTATGTAGAAGAGATAAGTCATTTCTGCCGTGAATCGTTCTCATATAACTAGCTAAAACAGCATTTAAATCGTCACTGCTTGTTAAGTTTATTGTTTGGCCAGAGCCGAGAAGCATTTCAATTTGATTCGATTTTATCATGGGGAAATCTCTAACTGGGGCTGAATAAGTAAGCTAGGCTTTGAACCTTCTGACCCAGGTTGAATTGGAAGACTTGGTTTAGACCCTTCCGATCCTGGTTGAATTGGAAGATTTGGCTTAGACCCTTCCGATCCTGGTTGAATTGGAAGATTTGGCTTAGACCCTTCTGATCCTGGATGTATATGTTCGTGATTAAGTTGATCTCTTGAAATGATAAAAGGAGATTTTCGTTTTTTCTGCAATAGTTTTTTGTAAAAATTTAAAGCTTTTAAACTAACAGTTGAGTAAGCTTTACATTGTGCTAATTGTTCTTCAGAAATATTTAACCATTGATTGAGTGGTGATGCTCCAGAATCAATATAACTTAAAACTTTATCACATCCTGAAGTATTTAGATGACCGACATTATCATAATACTGGTTATGTAGGGAGGTGAAAATTTTTTGATCTTGGGCCTTAAAGTCAAAGAGAAACTCCAAATTTCCAAAATATGATTTCTCAATAGCTTTGGCGTAGGCAGAAAAAGTTAAAGCGAGTGGAAGATCCATATCTTTTGGAAGTTTTTGAACAATAAGTTCACTATATTGATAAGGATATGGAAAATATGTTTTTATACCAGCATCTTGCATTGCCTTTACATCTTGGTATGGAATAATGAGATCATTATCTTTAAGATACGTATTAGGATTGTAATTAGTAAGTGAATTATTTTGAGTGAATGAGTGCAGAACAGCAGCAAGGGGGTTAATATAGTAAAGCCCCATAAATACCGCGACACCAACAGCACTGTTTTTATATTTTTCTCGCTTATAAACACGGTTCCAATAAGGATTATGTCCTAAGGTTGCAGCATACCAATTTGCTTGACTTTCGTAATAGTAGCTTAGGTAATCAAAAAAATCTTTTTCCTGAATTTTTCCTAGCTCTAGAGCTGTATAAAGAAGTGTTACATCCCAAGGAAAGCGAACTCGGTACTGATAGGCGTGGATGATTTCATGCAAAAGATTAGCTTCAAGTAATGGATGAGTAGGATCATAATAAACATGATGATCCTTTAAAGAGTAAAGTGCGTTAACTTTACCACATTTTGTTCTTTTGGCCCCTCTCTTCCCTCGAAATCCAAGTGCTTTTTCTTGATAACAAAAGTTTTGATTCAAACTTTCACTGGCCCTAAATGGACTAAACTTATTTTTCCTTGTTAGATCGTCATATGTATCAAGAATATATTGATCAATACCATTTACAGCCCATGGCTTATTTTCAAGAATCTTTGGCAAATCTATTTGGGTCTCATTCGCCAAAAGGAGTGGAGAAATAAAATATATAAAGAGTACGAAAATTTTCATTTTTCCATACTAGCAAAATTTACCTTAAAGAATGGATACTCAGTAAATAATTACAATGTGTTAAAAATTTAGTCATTAATAGATGTTATCGAATTAATTCAAAAATATCGGCACCATAGCTTGGAAGAAGGGCCCGTTTTG
>CAYFHZ010000598.1:0-2123 GCA_964342535.1 uncultured Bacteriovoracaceae bacterium
ATATAGCTTTAAGTCATGTTCTGAACTATGGATTAATATTGGCCATTATTACTGTGATAAACCTTTTTATCGTTAAGAATGATTTATATATTGACCTGACCTTGAATAAAATTCATTCTCTATCAACTCAAAGTATAGATGCTTTAAAGCTCATTGAAGGAAAAAAAGTAAAATTTGAACTTTTTGCTTCAAGGCATACTTGGGGACGTTATCGAAATCTACTAAAACTTTATAAAAACGCAAACCCTGAGATTGATCTTACTTTTTATGATATCGATAGGGATTTATCAAAAGTTGGTCTTTATAAAATAACAGAAAATGGAACATTAGTTATTTCACAAGAGGGACGTATTTGGAAAGGAGTGGCAGAGAACGAATTAAAAATTACAAGTTTAATTATGCAAGCCTTCAATCCACAGAAAAAGAAGATTTACTATACTGTAGGTCATAACGAAACTTCATTAAATGATAAAAATAAAATTGGAGCGGACTTTTTAAAAGAAAAAATATTAAATTCAAATATTAGTATCAATTCTCTCGAATTACATAAAGGTATTCCAAAGGATGCATCAGCATTACTTATTTTAAATCCACAAATCGAGTTTTTAGATATCGAACTAGAAAATTTATCGAAATACTTATTAGATGGAGGAAGTCTTATACTGACCATGGCCCCTCAGTTCAATGGGATCGTAACAGAAAATTATACTCAATTATTAGAAAAATTTGGTCTTATCTTTAAAAATGTTATTATTCTAGATCGGCTTTCAGAACAACTTGGAGCCCAGGCTTCAATTCCGATTGTTAATGAGTTCACTGAACATAAAATTACGTCAAAATTCAATGAAAGAGCATTATTTCCACTTAGTGCAAGCTGGTCAACAAAAGATGAGATTTTTAAATGGAAGGTTCTTGCAAAATCAACTCCTTTTCCTGCCAGTTGGGGAGAAGGTAATTTTGAAGAAATAAAGCAAGGTAAAGCTCAATATACAGAAGGAAGGGACTTACAGGGACCTTTGCCTATCATGGTTGTAGGGGAGAGTGAGAACTCAAAAATTGTTGCCTTTTCATCGAATTCATTTATTTCGAATCAGTTCCAAGGTCAATCAAATAATTTTAACCTATTTTTAAATGCTTTAAATTGGGCCCTAGGAGATGAAAACCTAATCAGCTTAAATCGTCCACAGCTTCAGGGAAATATTATTTATCTTTCAAATATGCAAGCAGATCTCATCTTTTATTTTGTTGTTCTTGTTTATCCATTTATCTTTTTTGGGCTAGCTATTTTTATGTATAGAAGACAACTAGGTAAGTAATGAGAAATCAAAATATTAAACTTTTTTTCTTTCTTATTTTATTAATTCTGGGATTCTATGTCTTTGAACATCGCTTTAAGGTAGATTCATTTTCTGAATCAAAGCTTATTAAGAATACTGGTTCGGTAAAATTGATTGAAATTGATGATATCGTTTTAGTTAAAGAAAATGATTGGAAAATCAAGAATAGTTCTCTAAAGCTCAATCAAGGAAAAATGTTAAAACTTCTTGAAAAGTTTTCTGAACTTACTATTTTATCTAGCTTTCAAGCTAAAAAAAGTGATGATTATTTTCAACACACTCGGCTTCAAATAAGCTTAACTGATTCTTCAGGCAAACAAGATTTTATATTGGGTGATTTTTCACCGATATCAAAAGCTTTTTATGCTCAATCGAGTACTCGGCCAGGGGTGATATTTTTGATTAAGGATAATTCTTATTTTAGTGGAACCTATGAGAATGAGGTGGACCTTGCACAAAAAAAACATCAAGTTTGGAAACAATTTTTTCAAAACCCAGTATCTGTTCTTTTAAACAGAAGTTTTTCTGATCAAGTTAATATGAAGTTAAATTTTGTTGAACTTGTTGAGTTTCAAAATCATTTAAATCGTGATTTCAAGATTAATATCAAAGATAATTCGACAACTGTTCCTCCTCCCAAGGGGCTTACTGCTCTTGATATGAAGTCAGTTACTTTTGAGGCTTTTAGAAAAATGCTTATTAAGGGGTGTATTGACTTACAGCAAATTGTATTAAGTGAAAAACGTGCTGAAGTAAACTTTATAATGCCAGGTAAAGAGCGTGTTT
>CAYFHZ010000599.1:0-2121 GCA_964342535.1 uncultured Bacteriovoracaceae bacterium
GTTCCCATCCTTCAGAAAGAGCAGTATTAACATCATTTGTAAATTCTTCTTGAAATTTGCTAAAACTTCCAAAATTTTTATCAATTAACTCTGAGATCTTTCCAGTAGGATTTCCACCTTTGTTAGGTGCTAAACAATTCCAGTAAAAACTATGATTCCAAACCTGAGCTGCATTATTAAAAAGTCCACCTTCACTTTTAAGGATGATTTCTTCTAAAGTCATATCCTCAAATTGTGTTCCTTTTATTCCAGCATTTAGCTTAGTAACGTAAGCATTGTGATGCTTTCCATAATGATAATCAATAGTTTCTGCTGAGATTTGTGGTTCAAGTGCATCTTTAGACCATGGTAATTCGGGTAGTTTGTGTTCCATAACATTCTCCTTAGTAACAATAACTTTAAACTATTATAAAACCTCAAGTTAACTTTAGGTCAAGTTAAATTGAGCATTTTCAAGATATTAATAACTTACATGGCATATTTTTAAGAAATACTGATATAAATCTTTATTTAGATCAGCTTAAGTGATAAAACTTAACATATGTTTACTTTTAAGAGGTGATTTATGACCGAACAATTTGAAACGATTATAATTGGTGCAGGTTTTGGTGGTCTGAGTGCAGCCCAAACCTTAGGTAAGAAAAAAAGAGAAACTCTCGTCATTGATAAAAAAAATCATCATCTCTTTCAACCCTTACTTTACCAAGTGGCCACAGCAGGTTTATCACCATCTAATATTGCAACACCTATTCGAGAGGTTTTAAAGAAGTATTCATCTGTTAGTGTTGTCATGGATGAAGTCTTAGATATCGATCTAGATAAAAAAACGATCGCAACTGCTAATGGACATCAATATAAGTATGAAAACCTTGTCATTGCTGCTGGGGCAAGACACTCTTATTTTGGAAATAATGAATGGGAGAAATATGCTCCAGGATTAAAAACCATAGAAGATGCCTTAAAGATACGTGAAAATATGCTCACAAATTTTGAAAAAAGTGAACAGGAAACAGATTATATAAAACAAACAGCACTCACTACTTTTGTTGTTATAGGTGGTGGACCAACCGGAGTTGAGATGGCCGGAGCTATTGCTGAAATTGCTAAAAAAACTCTCACCAAAAATTTTTCAAATATAGACCCTTCTAAATCAAAGATTTTTTTATTAGAGGGAGGCAACAGACTACTGGCAGCATTTGATAAAAAATTATCGGCCCATGCTAAAAAAGACCTTGAACAACTTGGAGTTGATGTCAGACTAGAATCACGAGTAACTAAGATTGACGACTCAGGTGTTTATATTGGAGATGAGTATATACCTACTGTTAATATTATTTGGGCCGCAGGAAATCAAACAAATCCAATCGTTGCCGGACTAGATGTCAAAAAAGATCCCATGAATAGAGTCATCGTTGATAAAGATTGTGCTATTCCCGCCTACCCTCAAGTCTTTGTCATTGGAGACGCGGCGGCTTATGAAACAACAAATGGTCATCTGCCCTCACTTGCACCGGTAGCAACTCAACAAGGTAAATATATTAGTAATATCATCATAAAAAAACTTAAGAAGGGAAAAAGAGACTCTTTTGAATACTTAGACAAAGGTAGTATGGCCACAATTGGTAAAAGTAAGGCCATTGCACAATTTAAAAATATTCGAATAAGTGGAACTATCGCTTGGATTTTATGGTTAGCTGTTCACTTACTTTTTCTCGTACTTTTTAGAAGTAAAGTTTCTATTTTGTTTAGTTGGATTTATAATTATTTCACTGAAAGACGTGGTGTTAGAATCATAAAGTAGTGCCACAATTTGTTGCAGTTACTTTTTAAAAAACTCTTTTTATTATATCTCTATTAAAGGAGTTTTTATGAAATTAATCATACTATTATCAATTTTATCTACAAACCTATTCGCTAGTGTACATCGTATAAGCCCAAATACAGTTTACCAAGGATTTGAAACATATAACAATCAGCCCACAGGCAATATATGTTATATAACAATCAAAAATATAAATAACATTAAAAAAGGTAAGTATTGTTATGATATAAACTTCCTTTACAACTCAATAAGAAGTGATATTCCTAAATCGACTTTAACAGTTCAATCAAGAATAACCA
>CAYFHZ010000600.1:0-2115 GCA_964342535.1 uncultured Bacteriovoracaceae bacterium
GGTCTGCAAAGAAGCTCGATAAATTACGGGCAAGTCCTATTGTAATGGATTACCTCTCCCATGATGTGATTCGTATTAAAGGTGAAAAAATTGCTTGTCTTACTTGCGAATTCATTGAAGGAGAACTACTTGGAGAATTTGTAAATCGTCAAAGAGGAAAAAAATTAGGAATTTTTCCAGCTATTCATTTAATTTATTCCGTTGTTTTAGGAGTTGAATCTATTCATCTTGAAGGTGAGTATCACGGGGATTTACATACAGAAAATATCATCATTAGAAGGTTTGGTTTAGAATTTGATTTAAAGATTATTGATCTGCATCACTGGGGAGATTCAAAAAAAGATAATAGAGAGGAAGATATTATAAAAATTATTCGAATTTTTTATGATATTTTAGGTGGTCAAAAAGATTATAAAAAGCTACCTCCTTCAATTAAATTCATCATATGTGGTTTAAAACGTAATCTTATTTTACAAAAATTTAAAACCATAAGTCATTTACGTTCACATTTAGAATATATGGATTGGTCAGATGCCATTTAAAAAATTGTTATTCAGTATCCAGGAAAATAAATTTGATATCGTTGATATCGGTGATTATAAAATTGGTTTTTTTTGTGGAAAAAAAAATAATGCTGAAAGAAACGATGATGTTTTGTTGATTCAAGAAGATGGTGATCGAATTCTGCTAAGTATAGCAGATGGTGCTGGAGGACACCCCAAAGGGGATGAAGCAGCTAAATTGGCCATTGAAGAAGTTCAAAAGTGTTTTTCTAAAGCACCCCATAATTATTTAGATGCTATTGAAAATGCTAATGATAAAGTTAATGAGTTAAGGGCACAGGCACATAGTACTTTGATTCTTGGAAATATTGTGGCCGATAAAGTACGTTTTTATACTGTAGGTGATTCCGAAATACTTTATTGGAATGCAAGTGGAAATTTATTGTATTCAAATATTCCCCAATCCGTTGTAGGACATGCAATTGAAAGTGGTCATATTACTCAAACTGAATCACTAGATCATGATAACAGACATATTGTAAATAATATGTTAGGTGATCATGCAATACGTATAGAGACTACGAGTCGTTTTGAAATTAAAAAAGGACATACTATCTTATTAGGATCAGATGGGCTTTTTGATAATGTTAATCATGATACATTAACTGATTTTCTTAGTGGAGGTAATTTTCAAGAATCTTTTCAAGCACTCGTTGATCATATTGGAACACGAAATACCGATCAGTGGATCAAAGATGATGATATTAGCTTTATTGTTTTAAGAAGAATGAGAAATGAAAAATAAAAAGAGGGCCAATTGTGGCCCTCTTTTATTCTTTAAAATATGTTGAATTTTACTCATCGTCTTCTGAAACATCTTCATCTGAAACAGGAGCTTCATCAGAAACTTCCTCAGATATTGAATCATTGTCACTATCTTGAGCATATGTTTTAACTTGAGAAACACCAAAGATCGCAAGTAAACCAAGTGCTAACATAAGAACTGATTTTTGTTTAAGAGTTTGACTAAGAGTTAATTTTTTTTTCATGAGTATGCTCCTTCAATAATTTGATAACCCAATGAGTTTATTATCAGTCCATTATGGAATTAGGTAAAATCGTTTTATTAGCTAAAATAGTTAGGATAAAACTAATTGATGTGTTAACCTCAAACTATGGATAGACTAAATTATAACCACCTATATTATTTCTATGTTGTTGCAAAGGAAGGATCTATTAAGGCCACAAGTGAAAAACTCAATGTCACCCAGCCTACTATCAGTGATCAAATTAAATTACTTGAAGAGTACTTCGATACCAAATTATTTGAACGAAGAAATAGGCGGCTTGAGTTAACTACTGAGGGGCAACTGGCCTTGAAGTATAGCCAAAAAATCTTTGATCTGGGAAATGATTTAACTTATCGTCTTCACCATAATGTTAATGTTCAAAAATCATCTATAGATGTAGGTACTAGTTCATCTATGTCTTATCATTTTCCTTATGCTGAGTTAATTGGCCTTTTTGGACACGATGATATTGAGGTAAATCTTATTGAAGATAAAAGACATATATTATTGGCAGAGCTTGAGGCGGGACGTTTAGACTTAGT
>CAYFHZ010000601.1:0-2106 GCA_964342535.1 uncultured Bacteriovoracaceae bacterium
ATTTATGATCAAAGACCAGTACTAGGTAGAACCTTTTATGTTGGAGTACAGTATGAGATTTAGTCTTTTTCTTCTTTTGTTTCTTTCATGTGAAAAGGTAAAGTTAAAAGATGAACCATCATCTGTTGAATTGATTGAGGCCGTTACGGCAAGTTATGATGGATCTTATCAAACAGATGGTAAAGGTGGTGTTTTTAATAAAGAAGTTAATTTCTTTTATTATTATGATTTTCCCACTCACCTTATCTGGCCGTTGTTTAAGATTTATTACATTAAAACACCAACTGATATTTATGCCTTGCAAATTTCAAAGTATTACAATGAAGCAGCAAATGAACCAGGTATTTTTGAGCTTAGAATCAAATCACTAAAAGATCCAAGCATTAAAGAAATCATAGTAGAAGCCAAAGGTTGTGGTAATGAATTTACCAATGCTGATTATCATAGCTGTATTGTTGATTCCGAACAAAATATATTTACTTATTTTGATTTGGAATCCCTTTCTGCTAAAAAAATGTCAGATACAGAATCTTATAATGACCTTACTTGGGATATTGCTTTCAAAGCTACCGAAGTTAAACTTAATTCAGGCTCAAGCGGTAATGGAAAGGTTGTAGGTGTTCTTGCAGATAATATGTCTGTTTTTAATTCGTCAGGTAGTATTGATCTATCAAAGCTTAGAGATAATAACTATCAAGATATTGCGATTCAAAAATTTACCTCCCACATTATTGATTCGAAAATTTCTTTTAATTTACCACTTGGGATTGATAGAGTTATTTATGAAGATTATTGGTTTAGCGGAGATGAAACACGAGTCGAGCAATCTAACTCATGGTGGATAGTCAGATCCCAAAATAAAGAGATGTTTACTAAATTTCATGTGAAAGAGATTGAAGAAGTTATAGTGGTTGATAATATCGAATCAAATATAATTTTTGGATTTGCTTTAGAAAATGAAAGAAATGGATTTGGAGAACTGGAAGAACTTGAGTTGAAATTATCAACAGATACAAAAAGAGCTAAATATTGTATTCAATTCATTAATAAACTAATTGAGACGTGCCCCAGAGATACTTCCATTTATGATCTTGTCTTTACAGTACTTAATCGAAAAAGAGATAATAAATGGTCTAGAGTATGGCAGATAAGTACTGTGCATAGTGCTGCAGGTCCGATTGATGAAGAAGTTGCTTTAGATATTGAGTCTGGAAGTGAGATTTAATTCTATTCTTTTCTTGTGGTTATAAACTTGTATTTCATATTGCTTAATCCTTATTTATACATTTTTACATACATTGATTTTTTTAAGTTGCGCAATGCATTAGTTGTGCTAATACATTGTCCAAGTTTAATTCTTGCGGAAATATTGATTATAGGAGTGAAATATGAAAACAATACTAATAGGATTATCAGTTTTTAGCTCATTGGTAGCATTTGGAAATGATTGTGTTGTGGATGTTCAGGTTGGTGGTTCGATTAATAAAGAAATAAAAGTAGCTCTTTTTGATGAATTAGAGCTGAGAGGCTTTACCCCTTTAGATAATTACGAACTTACTGATGATAAAGCTGGAGCTGTCGGTAAGAAGTTAAGAGTAGGGGCCTCTAAGCAGCAAAGACAAATTAAAGGAAGCTCAAGCCTTTCTTATACACTATCTCGTGTTGCATCTGAATTTGTAGGTCGAGAAAATCCTATTTATAGTGATAGTTCACATAACTTAAGCGGCGAAGTTATTACATTGAGTAAAGATTATGTGTATACACAAATGACTGATGATGAGATTTATTCTGATTTAGTTCAAACAGTTTTAAATACTATCCCTGAACAATGTAATTAAAATCTAAGATAAATTTTTTTTATTATTTGAAATCAACATGAAATATAGGAAATAATATGAACAGATTATTTTTATTTATAGTTTTTTTGACACCATTACTATCATTTTCTTCATCAAAGTATTTATCCGACTCTGATACTGAAATTAAATTCAAGAATTTGGGTGTAGATACTGGGATATACATAGCAGAAGTGAGTTCTATTTCAAACTCCATTGAATCATGTAACAGACGTTTAGAGGAGTTTGTTAGCGAATTAAAGTCTAAAGA
>CAYFHZ010000602.1:0-2104 GCA_964342535.1 uncultured Bacteriovoracaceae bacterium
GCTTAATTATTAAGTGGTTATATCTTGGTGACGCCTACTTTTGAATTAATACGATTAGAATCATTTATTATGGGCATTTTTGAACATAATAAACGGCCCAGCATGAAACTGGCCCGTTATATAATTTAGCGTATTTTAACTTTAACTCATTTAGATACTCAAGATTATTGAGTAGGATACCTTCATTATACGTCTTGTCCGTCTTCTAAGTTAAAATTTGCCTCAAAATCACTTGTAAATTCTTCACATCTTTTTTCAGGGTTTAGTTTATCTTTAGCATTATTGAAAACATCTAACTGCTGCTCTTCACTCAATGTATCGAAATTCGGCTCATTTAAGAGATATTCTTCAATTTTCTTATCAAACTCCTTAAGACATACCCTAATTGCATAACTTGTTCTATAAACCCCTGTTTTCCACATAAAAGAAGATGTAACATCGAGCAGGTCAGAACCTATCGAACTCATAACTTTAAGAAGTTCTTCATTTGATCTTCTATACTCCTCCTCCATCTGTAATCTCTCTTTTTCAAGTCTTCTACCTTCTAATTTTATATATATTTCAGCCTCATGACCCAATCTATCAAACTCACTATCTAGCCAATAATTAAATTTCGTGGCAGATTCTTTGACAACTTGCTGAGCCTCTCGAATTAGAGCTGGATCAATATTTGGAGGTCTAAACTCTGGTCTTGCCATTGAACTTGTTGATAATAAAATAGCCATTAATACTAATAAATTTTTCATTTTTTTTCCTTTGTTGCGAGGTTGATGAGATAGGTAATACGCTTACATTGCAGCGCAAAACAGGTTTTTATATTCAACTTTCACGAAAACTGTTTACCGCGTCATAAACTTTCCAATAAAATCAGATACTTCAATAGTTTTATTTCCGCGTAACTATGAATTTTTTTCAAATGTTACTTTAGGAAAATTGTTTCAATTCAATTAGTTCAATTTTGAACTATGGTATATTTAAACATTGATAGGATGTTTATATGGTTTCCATTTTTAAGTATCAAGACTACAAGGTTTTTATAAAGGACTGGATTAGCTCACAAGAAAGAAGCCATGGCATGTATCGAAAGATTTCTGAAAGCCTAAATATGCATACTACTTTAGTAAGTAGAATTGTTAAAGGAGATCAACATTTTTCGTTTGAACAAGCCCTTGATTTGAGTGAATTTTTAAACTTAAATGACCTCGAGCAAGACTACTTACTTTGTATGATTGAATATGCCCGAGCTGGTAGTTTCAAATTACAAGAGTTAAAAAAATCTCAACTTAGAAAATTACGAAAACTTTCACTTCAAACAGAGAAAAAACTAAAAGATAAAACCCTGCAAATGGATGAAGATGATTTAAATATTTTTTACTCACACTGGCACTATAGCGCTATTAGGTTACTAACCTCAATTGAACGTTTTCAGACAAAAGCTTCAATTGTGAATAAACTTTATCTATCCGAGGAAAGATTTGATGTAGTAATGGATTTCCTCTTAGAGAAAAGTTTAGTCGTAAAAAATAAAAATAAGTATGAAATTGGACCACAACATACTCACCTAAGTAAATTTTCACAGATGATTCCGCAAATTCATACGAATTGGCGACTTAGAGCGATTGACAATTTTACGAAAATTCATGAAGGAGAATTTTCGTATAGTTGCCCTGTTACGACAGACAAGAAAACAATTGAAAAAATAAGAAATAAGCTTTCTGATATTGTCGCTGAATTTCAAAGTGAGATAAATGACTCTGAACCAAATGAATTAGTCTGTCTTAATATTGATTGGTTCAAAGTCTCTTAGCTTGAGCTTAAAAAAAATTTAAAATGCCCTTTCTACAAATTAAAATACACATTATAGCGAATATCAGAGTTATCATAAGAAGATTTAAAATCTAGCAATAACCTTAACTTTTCCGACTTATATTTTCCAATTTTCAGAAATATTCAATGCATATTGCTTGTTATTATATGTAAAAGTTTTGGCATAACAAAAAAGTGAACTGCCACCAAAAACATAAAAAATAAAAAGTATAAGAATATAAACCTTCATCACTAACTTTTCGTAATATAAGAACTTATCCTTAGTAACGAATCAAAA
>CAYFHZ010000603.1:0-2101 GCA_964342535.1 uncultured Bacteriovoracaceae bacterium
TTTAGAAGAAAAAATTCAGTTTTTATATGCAGAATGGGATCGCCTTTCAGAATTAGAATATTAGTACATTTTACATGTCGCGTTGTTTATTTTTTAATTTCTGGTACTTATTCTCAAAAATCAAAATGGAGAATTATATGAAAAAAATCATCGCAGTTTTATGTCTTTTATCTGCAAATGCTTTTGCAAACGAAATCATTGAAACACCTACAACTACAGTAGTTAGTTACTCAGTAACAAATGATTATTTTGAATTAACTGATGGAATATATGGAACATACACAAATGAAGATGGTGAAACTTCAAGAGTACCTCTTCTCATTCAAGCCTATAATGACGAGCATAAAGCTGCACTTTTACTTGCAAAGGAGCTAGGTAGAGATGTTAAAATTGCTTTTCTTGAAAAGTATATTGAAGAAACAAATAGATGTGCTGGTTATAGTGAATATACAATAAAAAAAGAAATTGATGGTGAGATAGAAACAGTTTGCTATATTGTTGAACCTGAAGATGTTGTAATTTACTAAGGAAGTTTCTAATGAAATTAAGTCTTATATTAATTCTTTTCTCTATTTCTGTTATGGCCGAGAGTACGTATTACCTAGAGTCACAAAGTGGTAATGGTTATCCAGATCTTCTCATGCATATTAAAGACGATGGAACTTGTGTTTCTGAAATGAATAATTTTGATGGAACTAAAGATATTATGATCACTGAATGTGAAATGAAAGAAAATGAATTCATAGAAAAGAAAACATTAAGTATCACAAGCTGTCATAATGACATTCAACAAGATTATGATATTACTCAAAACTATATGTTAAAAAGAGTTGGAGACACTATTGAAGTTGCAGGCATAAAACTTGTTAAAGCAAGTATTGAAACACTAAGTGCCTTTGAAGCTCTTAAATCCTGTCCTTAAAAAATTACAAATTAAATTTTAAATAATCCCTTAAGGCCAAACACTCTTGTTTGGTCTTGAATTTTTCTATAAATGGAAAGATAGATGAAAAGCTTTTGCTTTCTTCTTTTAAAGACAGGTGAAAAGTTTAATTTACCAACATTAAGATAAAATCTTTTCTCTTCATATTTTACATATTCTTCTGGTAATTCAAAGTGTCCAATATAGCGATGCTCTTCTTCACTGATATATTCGTAAATGCTAATAACAAATCTGGTATCGATCGATAGACGAGGACGATATTTTTCTTTTACAACTAATGTAAGAGACTCTCCAGAGCTTTTAAATTTTCCAAGACTAAGAGCTTCAAGTTGTTCACTAGATAAGGCATCATAGATGATCACTTCAAAATGATTCGCACTTCTAACCACATAATAATCAAGCACTCCACCACTATAAACACTGACATCTAGCTTTCCATTCATCAACGTCATCGCCATCTTTGTTTTTTCAAAGGTCTCAATGGGCTTTGTTGCTTGCCAATTAATAGATACTTTATAATTTATAGATTCTTTATAAGTATAATAATAATCTGAAATAATAGAATTTTTTGCAAAAAGCTTATTGGCACCAGAGCTTATATTCCAAAAATGTTCGGTTAAAATAATATCTGTATGCATGAATTCAAATAAGGATAAAATTTCTGTGGTTTGCTCTGCTTCAAAAGGAATAGAACTAGGAACGAGATATATTTTACCAAACTCGCCATTTTCTCCTTTTATACCATCGAGTCCAGGCTCACCAGTATGGCCACCAAAACACCCTTCAGCTCCAAGACCACCTTTACCACCAAGACTTCCTTTACCACCTGCTTGATTTAACCTTAAATTTTTAAGATAACTTAGATTGTCATATCTAATGAGGATATCTTGGCCCTTCTCGCCGGCTTCACCATTTTCTCCATTTTCACCTCTTCGCCCATTTTGGGTAATACCATCCCTACAGTCCATAGGATATGCATCTTGCCCATCAATACCAATAAGACCATCACTTCCGCTTAGATCAAGGTAAGTGTATTCATTTGAAGCTATAAACTCATGGTAATGCTCTGAAGTTTCAGCATGGAGATTAAAAGATATAAATATTAACAGTACAATGTATTTAAACATGGACACATGTTTTATAAAGAATTAGCCCATT
>CAYFHZ010000604.1:0-2093 GCA_964342535.1 uncultured Bacteriovoracaceae bacterium
TCGTAGACTGCTAGAAATTTGATTGAGATATTCGAAATGAAAACAGTGCTCAGGTACTGTTTTCATGAGAACATAATCCCTGTAAGTACGACATTGACCTTACAGCGTCTGGAAATTTTAAGAAAATCATAAAAAAATAAGGGAGTCTAGATAGGCTCCCTTTTTTCGTTTTTCAATTGTTAAAGTGGAAGAAATTGAACTAGTTGAGTTAATTTACTTGAGCCCTTAATATATCTAAAGGAATCAAACAATAGTTTTAATTGAGGGAGTTATTTTAATGAAGTTAAAAATTAAATTTGTATGTTTAAGTCTTATTGTTACTGGAACAGTTGGAGCTGCGACAGAGATAGAACTTGATGGACAGTTAAGGTTGAGAAATGAGCATAGGCATTTTCCACATAATACTAAGGATAAGAGGAACGCCACAGGATATAGGGCAAGATTAGGATTAACAGCAAAAATTGACTCTAACTTAAAAGTGTATTTATCTCCTCAGGCAGTAAAGGGTTACGGTGAGGTCATTTCCCAAAGTAATGATGAGGGAGATAACTCTGTTCGATCAAGTGGGGATAAATATCACTCAAGTGTTGACCTATTTGAAGGCTATATTGAATCTAAGGGAGATGGTTATAAGTATAAACTTGGTAAGCAAAGGCTCAAATATGATGATCAAAAAATATTAGGTGAGCGTAATTGGACACCAGGTGGAGCAAGTTTTGATGCTGTATTATTTCAAAAAAATATTGGAGAGAAAGGAAAACTTGATTTAGTTTATTCTCAAATTTCCGACGGCAACACAAGTAACGACGAAACTGATGATATTCTCTTAGCTTTTGCATATTATAAGCTTAAAATAAACAGCACCCATCAATTGTCCTTGTATGCGATTCATAACTCAGAAAGAAAAGTTCTAGAGAGTTCGACTTATGGATTTAGAATTCACCATGTATGGGGAAATTTTACTTTTACAACAGAAAATATGTATCAACAACAAATTGATTTTTCCAATGATAAAAAGAGAAATGAACACAATGTAAATATAGACCTTGCGTACCAAGTTTCTCAGTCCACAGAATTAGTTTTAAGCTATATGCAAGCCAGCACCTTTTATGATCAGCTCTATGTAAATAGACATAAATATAATGGTATAATAGATGTCTTAGGAAGAAAAAATTTAGAGGCCATAGGAATGGGAGTACATGTTAAAACAGATTCTCCGTGGAGCTACTCAATTGAGTTATTTACGTTTAACCGTAAAGATGAAAATGCAGTAGCTTATAACCAAGCAACTAGCTCATCCATTTCTGGAGATATGGATGAAAAGCATTTAGGTGATGAACTTGATATTCTCATTGATTATAAGAAGAATGAACATGAAAAGTTCAGGCTTGGTCTTGCCCAATTTAATTATGGAAAATACTTTGAGGGAGATCTTAATTCCGCTAATTTCGCATATTTAGAGTATCTATTAAAGTTTAACTAGCTATATAAATGAAGCTTCAGAGAAAGGAGCTTCATTTTTATTAACTTTTTTTAATAATTGTCCGAAGAGACGACATATTATTCGTGGAGATGTTATGAAGTTAACAGTGCGTAGGCAGTTATTTCTTTTTGCAGTAGTTATGATCGTGTTTCAAATAGTTTTAAACCTTTTTTTTCTCAAGAGTTTAAATGATATAAAAGAGAATATTACATCTGTTTTTATTAAAAGATTACCTAGTATTGATAACCTTGTTCAAGCTGATCGTGATTTTCAACAGTCTTTAGTTGCCGAAAGGTCTTTGCTATTAGATGGGCATTCACCTGATGTGAAAATAAACCTTACTAAAGATTATTATAAAAATATGAAGCAAGTGCGAGAGAGATTCAATGTTTATAAGAAATTAGCCTCATCTCAAAAAGAAAAAGATCTAGTTAAGAAATTTGAACAAAAATTTGATATATGGGAAAGTCATTCAAAAAAATTATTAGCAGTTGATAGTAAAGGTGATTTTTCAAATAATATTAATCGATCAATGGCGATAAAAAATTCTTTTGGAGTTATAAATAAAAGCTTTGAAGATGCAAGAGAACAACTTGATTTACGCCAGGAA
>CAYFHZ010000605.1:0-2081 GCA_964342535.1 uncultured Bacteriovoracaceae bacterium
TTTTTTTTAATTTGGTAAGGTTATATTTTTTGGCAGTTTCACCTTGTAATGAAGCAAATTTAAAGTTTTTTTCTTTATCAAATTTTATAATGATGTTCACTGCTAAATTACATAAATTGCATATACCATCAAAAAAGATGATTCGTTCCTTCATTTTGTTTACCTACTATGTTCATTATTACTATGATATTATATATTCATTAATCTTTAAGGCCACAGATAATAAGGAATTTAATGTTCGCTGTATTACGCCAAAGAAGCGCTAAACATATCATTAAAACAATTATTAGGCTTAGAAATACAGTTTCTAAACCCAATGAACTAAATGAGTATTATTTTGGATATGGAGCTAATTTAAATACCGACAGATTTAAAGTAAATCATATGCATGCACAATAAGTAGGAGTTGCATTTCTTCTTGATCACGAACTTAAATTTTCTTTGGCCACTGAATGGAAAGACAAAAGCTATGCTGGAGTTCACCCCAAAGACGGTGAAGCCGTACCAGGTGTCCTTGTTAAAATCGATTCATTATCCCTAATGTATTTAGATATATTAGAATGGTGTGTCTTTGGTGCTTATGAAAGAGTTTTAAAGAAGGTTAGAGTGGGTGATGAAGTCTATAAAGCATGGATTTATATTGTTAAATATCCTGATATGGAAAGAGTATCTTCAACTCTCTATCTTAATAATATGATTAAAGGGGCATCCGATAGAGAGTTTCCTAAGGAATATATAGAGTTTTTAAAGACCCATGAGCATAGATCTCATTTTGTAATCGACCATAGCTTTAGTTTACTCACGTATAGATGCACTAGAAAATATATAAAACAATTATATCTTTTTTATAAAGTACATGATTATATTAGAAATAAACTATGTGAGTTTATTTAGTGTAAGAGTTCGCGAGTCTTGGAACATTTTTCACTATAGTCTCCACTTCTATACATTGGTATATCATTTTCAGGGATAAAGTCATATGCTCTTAAGCCGACGTCATTTGTTAAACCTTTATCAGCTCCAAATTCAATAAGTTTTTCAATAATTTCTACATTACATGTAATTGACGCTTCCATAAGTATACTTCTTTTCATTTTTTTCATATGCTCAGGTAATCTCATTGTATCATTTCTAAGATCATCCATCTGAACTGTTTGATTGAGGTTTAACCCATTTTTTACCACAACATCTAAATGTTTACTGTAATACCTTTGGGCCAAATTACTAATAGAAGTGTAATGTTCGTTTAAATTAATTTCGTAATGTTGAATTACATTTTCAAATGCTTTGGCCGTAAATGACCCTTTGTTAATTATCATAGACCATAATAGACCAGAGATATCTTCTAAGTCATACTCAAACATAAAATCGATATAATCAATTACTAGCTTGTTATATTGAGCTTTAATTTTCTCAATTTCTTCCCTTGATGTATTTTTATACATGAGATTATTTACTGTAAGATTATGGGTGATATAACTTACGGCCTTAATTTTACATGGAACAATTTCTGTATTTGGTATTGAAAGTTGAACTAGGCCCTTATTGTTGCCAGTTGTTGTAGGACATGAATTGAGTGCAAGTTTTAGATAATTTAAATTTCTAGCATCAAAATTCAGTGTGTCCTTAATTGGGTACTTATTTTGTACCAGTATTTCAAAAGCTTCCTTATTTCCACTTGAGTTTGCTACATAGTAAGGATCACATAATTTACCTGTACATTTTTCCATTTCAATATTTTCTAATTGAAGGTATTTTTCAAGCTTTTCATTATCTCCAGTTAGTACGACTGAGCTAATAAAGTTTCTATCATCATCTATTGTTCTACTTTCTTCACCATAATCAATTGGGTTTATATCATTGGCAAGAATTGTATCAACGATTTCCCACTTTTTTTCACTGACAGCACTAAGTAAAAGCTTATACATTTCATATTTTGTAATTTTAAGAACTTCATATCGAGGCACTACTTTTTTATGCATCCGACATATTCGTTTTTTCATGGACTTTCCATCATAATTACAGCCAGGATAAATAGTAAGTTTAGTAAATAGTTCCTCAAAGTATTGTGTATCACCCTG
>CAYFHZ010000606.1:0-2076 GCA_964342535.1 uncultured Bacteriovoracaceae bacterium
GGTCAACCGTAACATGGAGTGATAAAGTCGATCCTGGTATTTTTCGACCAATGCCCCAAACATCTTCTATAGGAGTTCGTGATAGGGCAATATCTTGAAGATAGGGGGTCATAAGCGCTACAACTCCATTTGCTTTAAGAGATTTTTTTGCCAATCGATTTGCAATCTTTGCTAAGACTTTTGTTGGAGCAATTCCAACACCAACAGGAATACCAATATGAGTCCATATTTTTTCTTTTATTTGTTGTCCAAACTCATCTAGCTTGGCAATGCCTGAAAGATCTAGAAAAGCTTCATCTACTGAGTAAACTTGAATATCAGGTGCCATGTATTTTAAAGTATTCATGACTCTGTCAGAGATATTAGTGTAGAGTGAAAAATTAGAAGAAAAAAAATGAACCTTTTTTTCAAGTTGTTTGAGTTTAAAAAAAGGCTCTCCCATCTTTATGCCTAAAGCTTTTGCCTCATTTGTTCTGGCAATGGCACAACCATCATTATTGGAAAGAACGACTACAGGTTTATCTTTTAGGTCAGGTCTAAAAAGACGCTCACAAGAGCAGTAAAAAGAATTACAATCAACCAGAGCAAACACCTGACTCATAAAAGGTGTCTGGCCAGGCCTATAACCACTCCAAAAAGATCTAATTGATCGTCTTCTGTAATGATAATATCTTTGTACTTAGGATTTAAAGATCTTAAAATGATCTGATTCTCTTGCTTGATATATTTCTTACAGATTGCCTGATTATTATAAAAGAAAGTTGCAATCCCCTGATGAAATATGGGAACAGAGCGATCAACAATAAGTATATCTTTGTCTTGAATAAGAGGGCCCATTGAATCACCTTCCGCTTGAACAAAAAAACTGGCTTCTTTATGTTTGATAAATTTTTGATCAAGGGAGAGATAGTCTTCTATAAAATCATCAGAGATACCAAAAAGTCCACAGGACACTCTTGAGCTAAAGAGGGGAAGGCCAACTTGTTTATGAGTTCCAAGTAATTTTATAGTCATATCATATAAAATAACACATCCGTAACTTTTCCGCAAGTAAGAATTGAATACTTTTATAAAGAAGCGTAGAATAGGGTATGTGCTTTAGTGTGAAAATAGACAAGAATATTAAAAATATAGCAAAACGCTTTAAAAGTAATATTGCAATTGAAGAATTTCATTATTTAAAATCATTACAGTTTATGGAGAAGGAAGTTTCTAAAGATTATCTCAAATCTCAATTAAAATTGGCCAGAAAGCCTAGATCAGATATCTTTAAGACTCCACAAGAAGATGAAAGAATTTATCCAAATTTCTTTGCTCCTGTTATCACCTGGAACCAAGGACAGAGAGTCATTTATCCAATGCGCTATCGTGTACGGAAAAATGCTGAACAGGAGATTCCAAGTAAATATAACGTTTTTAATGCAAGACTTGATTCATTAG
Source organism: uncultured Bacteriovoracaceae bacterium (assembly GCA_964342535.1). GTDB lineage: Bacteria > Bdellovibrionota > Bacteriovoracia > Bacteriovoracales > Bacteriovoracaceae. The sequence continues at coordinate 1,441 of CAYFHZ010000606.1, forward strand.
AAACACGAAAAACCTGGAGTAATCTTTTTTTAAGGAATCATGGATTATTTCCATTTAAGCAATTTTATGAATATGTAGAAGCAGAAGGTACAACACAGCTTATTAGTTTTTATCCTAAAGAGAAAGAGCTATGGGCCCCATGTCTTTGGGACTATTGGGAATCAGAAGATAAAAAAATTCACTTTTATTCTTTTGCCCTTATTACTGAAAATGCACCTGCTGAAATTGAAAAAATGGGCCATGATAGATGTCCTATCTTCATAGAGGAAGCGGCAATTGATGAATGGCTGCAAGTTGAACATATGAATAGAGACCAAGCTTATAAAATACTTAATAAAATAAAGCGACCCTATTATGAATATTCATGGATTCGGAATTAATTTTTTTGATCAACATGAGAAGCAGAACTAGGGGCTTCTTCACTATTACCTTCTTCTTTTATAGGTAATTCTCTAGAGGAATTAGAAACTTTTTCAACAGTAGGGAAGCTTTCTTCAAGAGTAGTAACAGTTGAGAGTGTTAGTTCGCCTAGGCTTTCCATTCCAAAACAAGAATCAAAAAAAGACTTATGGAAAGCAAGTTTGAAAGAATCTGACTTTTCATGTAAGACTCCTGCTTGAAAAGCTTGAGACTTTA
>CAYFHZ010000607.1:0-2074 GCA_964342535.1 uncultured Bacteriovoracaceae bacterium
CTTGAGGACTACCTAGACGACATTTATTAATAACCTTTATATCACCATCTGGTCTTAAGGAGTAGTTTGCTTCAGTAGCAGTACACCCCTTTTGAAAACTTTGATCAAATCTTGCGATCTCATACCACTTACCTAAGTACTTATCTAACTCCACATAGCTTACTGTTGGCAATGGGCGATTACCACCTGCGAATAATGAACAAGATGTAAAAAATATCAATAAAATTAGTTGTTTCATGGTTCCTCCTGTTTATTGAACAATATATGAATAGCTTATTTATTAGTCAATTCATATTCAACATGATATTATGCATAAATGAATAATTATAGCATTAAAGGCCTTTCAACAGCTACTGGGATTCCGACTCAAACAATAAGAACATGGGAGCGAAGATATCAAGTCTTTAAACCTGCAAGAGATGAAAATGACCAAAGAGTATATGGGCATGAAGATCTTATAAAAGCAAAGTATCTAGCGGAACTTGTAAAAAATGGACTTAGTATTTCAAAAATTGCTCATCTTGATCTTGAAGCATTGAAAAATCAAAATGAGACAATTAAATATGAAAAAGACTTAAAATGGTCAAAGCTTGGACTAGAAAAAATTTATAAGTCTATTATTCATTATAATATTGATGAAATTATCTTAGAACTTGAACATCTAAGATTTTCTTTTGGAGTAAAAGACTATATTTTAGAAGTAATACTTCCAATTATGGCCGAGATTGGTAAACGTGTAGAATTAAAAAAACTATCAGTTACCCAAGAACATTTAATATCAACGATTATTCGAGATCAAATATCACAAATACACTTACCTAATAATATAAACAAAAAAATAAAATTAGCAGTCGCAACACCTGAAGGAAACTTACATGAACTCCCTATCATCATGGCCAATGTTTTATGTAAGTATTATCGAATAAAAACATATTATCTTGGAGCATCTCACCCAGCAGATTGCCTTGCTGATGCTATAAATAATTTAAACATCGATGCTATATTATTAGGTTCGACTCAATCTCCCCTTTGGGATTATAGAAACAAAATTATTCCATACTTAGCTGAAATAGATAAAAATCTTAAAACTGAAGTAGAAGTACTCATTGGTGGAGGAACACCTTTTACAATTCCTGAGTTCAAAAATATTAAAAAAGTTAACTTTCTTACCAGCTTTGAGCAATTGAATAAATATTTAGCTGAAACATTTTAGGGCAAACAATGAAATTTTTAAAAATTATCATCTTACAAGTTTCTTGGTTCATTATTGTTTTATACGGTTCAAATATATCTACTTTAAATATATATGCATTTTCAGCTTTTATACTTTTTATTAATTATAAAATATCATCTTACAAGATTTCCAAATCAAAATATCTGAAACTCTCAATTCTATTTTATACCATTGGCGTTATTCATGATGGAATTCTACTCAAGATGGAAATCATTAACACAGAAAGATATACATGGAATTATCTTTGTGTCTGGCCTATCTTTTATTGCTATTATGAGGATCTTTTTAAGAAATTTATCTATATTAATCCATTTTTACAAATTCTTATTGGTGGACTTGGAGGAGTTCTTTCTTATGATGCGGCCATAAGACTTGGAGCTTTAGAAGTTAATTCAACTACTATTTTCTATACCTATGTTTTTTGTTTCTGGGGAGTCTTTTTTCCAATAAGCATCCAATTCGATCATAATTCACTTTTATTTAAACTACTTGATAAATCAATCATTTTTAACTTTGATAAAACTGGATTTATACGACATAGCGAGAAATATTCTTCTTATGAACTAGACCGACATTCTATAGGGCTTGTTACAGGTGGGACTTCAGGAATCGGTAATGCCATTTTTGAAATATTTAAAGAACAAAACGTAAAATGCTATATAACTGGTAGAGATATATCAAAACTGAATAATGAAGATAAACTTTATTTTAAAAAACTAGATTTATTAAATTTTGATTCCATAAAGAAAATGGCCAAAAACATTGATAAATTGGATTTTATTATCTTAAATGCAGGAGGAATGCCTAATCAATTTGAACAAAACTAAGAAGGGATTGAGC
>CAYFHZ010000608.1:0-2071 GCA_964342535.1 uncultured Bacteriovoracaceae bacterium
GAGATTTGAAACTAGATTCTGCAATCGATGAGTTAAAGCTATCCCTGTTTGAAAAAGACGGTATGGTAAGGGAAAAGGTCATTAACGATCTATTACTATTTTATTCTAATCAATCTTCCAATGGGAAAGATCCTCTTAAGTTTATTGTTGAGCTTGAAACTAAAACCAAGAGAAACGATCTTGTTCGCAAATTGGTTGAAGCTTACTATAGTGCAGGAAACAGAGTCGCTGGTAGTAATGTACTTGTTTTTCTCAATAAAAGAAATCCTGATGCATTTTATGAAATGAGATTACTTGAAGAGTCTTATGGGTTTAGAGATATTGAAGAAGTTAAATTATATTTAACAGCCTTATCCAAGAGAAACGCAAAGGATTTACCATTAGATAAAGAAGAAGCTAAAGAATTTAAAGCAATGCTTAAAAGAGTAATAGTCCAGTTCGATTCTGAGACTGAGTCTGATGATAGATATTTTGATATTTTAAAAACTAGTATAATGAGCTATCTAACATTTTTTCCACAAGATGAAAGTCGTATAAAAATGCAACAAGGTTGGCTCAAAGCTGAAAATAACAAAGAAAATAAATTATATACTTTAAAGAAATGGATTGATGAAGAAAGTGATCATCAGCAATTAAGAAAGCTTCGTCAGACGAGACTTTCCCTGGCACAAGAACTAAAAAAATCTACGATCGTTATCGAAGAGTCTTTGGCCATTGCTAAAATGCTAAAAAATTCTGAGGAAGCAAGAGAATTTAGTTATGTTGCTGCTTATGAGTATTATAAACTTAAAGAGTGGGATAAGGCACTGGCATTATTTATCCCTTTAACCGATTTAAAAGATAGATCAGGTATAGATAAATGGTCTATGCAAGCACAAAATTTAACCTTAGATATTTATAATCAACAACAAAATTATATCAAAATTAATGAACAAGCAGATATATGGTTAACCAATTCTCTTTTTACTCAAAATGTTGAAATGAAAAAAGAATTTACTGAAATGAAACTTGTCCAAACTCAGGCCTTATTTGAGACAACAATAAAACGAGGTGAAACGAAACAAGCATTAGATGAATTTTATAATTTTTGTTTTACTAATGTCTTTCCAGAAAAGTCTTGTCCTAATGCAAAAGTTTTAGCAATTAAATTAAAGGATCAAGCAAAACTGGTTTCATTACTTGAAAAAAACAAAGATGAAAAAGCACTTATGACTGAGTATGAGCTCATGGGAGAGTTTTCTAAAGCAGCTCGCTTACAGGAAAAATATTTACTTACAAAACAATCTGAACTTGAAACTTATTTTAAAATTGCAATTCTATATGAGTTAGATGCGCAATTTGATCAACGAGATAGAATTTTAAATAAATTAGTTTCCAGGATTAGAATTGATAGAAAACTAGATACTAAATATGAAAAATTACTTTACTTAACTTTAGATGAGGCTGATTTATTAGGTGAAAGATCACTCTCTTTACCTTGGTCTATTCAAACTAAAGTTGAATTGGCCAATAGGTTTTCAGATAAGAAATCTTCAAAAAAGATCTTAACTACTTCAACAGAATATACTGGTCCTACTTGGTCTCGTTCAATTCTTAAGAAAACTCATAGACTTTATACAAGACAGAAACAAGTTTCTTTTTATGGAAGTAATAGCCAAAAGCTTTTTAAAAGAAGAGTTTATCGTCTGAATGCTTTAACGAACTATGTTAAAAAATATCTAGACGGTGCCAATCTTCAAACTAGAATCTATCTTTTAAATACAGTAAAGACTGCTTATCAGGATTTTTCTGTAGAGATTCTTTCTACTCCTATTCCTGAGGGGCTGACAGAGGAAGTTTTAATGCAAGTTCAGGTAAATCTCTCTCAAATGGCATCACCTTATCAACAAGTGGCCTTGGATTATGAGAGATTATTAAATGAGCAACTTGTTAATTTAGAGATTGATAAAAAGAATTTATATCTTTCGCAAATAGCAGAGCCTTCTATGGATTATGTTACGTATATAGCAGATTACGAATTTGAAGATAGAAGTATTGCAGGCTTTGATTTTAGCCTATTAGATTCTGCAAA
>CAYFHZ010000609.1:0-2070 GCA_964342535.1 uncultured Bacteriovoracaceae bacterium
AAGAAACTGAATATTATGTTTTAAGACACCATCATTGGAATTTTCAATTCTTTTTTAATTTAGCAATTAATTTCTTCGTTCCATTTTTTGTCCTAATGACTAGAGGAGCTAAAAGAAATCCAAAAGTATTAAGAGTTGTCGCAATTGCTTTATTATTTGGTCACTTTTTAGATCTTTATATAATGCTTGCACCAAAAGTTTTTGAACATCATAATATCGAAAATCTATCAGGCTTTGGTGTTCTTCAAGTTCTTCAACTTCTCGGTGGTTTCGGACTTTTTATTCTTGTTGTTGGTAAGTCTTTAAGTAAAAGAAAACTTGTTCCAACTCATGACCCGACATTTGCAGAAGGTCAACACTTACATCAATAATATAATATGCCCTCTTTAAAAGAGGGCTTTTTTTTTATGAAAAAAATTAAAACTATTATCAGTTCATTTAGAGCTAACTTAAAACAAGACAATCAAGAATATAGCTTAGCTTTAAATTATTATAGTTATGACTTTGTTCTTTATTATAATTTGTCTAAAGAAGAAGATCCGAAATTAATAAATTTATTTTTGGATGATATTAATCTTCCAGAAGTCTTAATAGCCTATTTATCTTTACTTCAAGGAACAGCATTAGAGGCGATAAAGCGAATTTCGGCCAAAGAATTAGATTACTATCTAAGAGATGATTCGAGTAAGTCTTTTTTTGAATTTTATGGACCGGAAGTTTATAAAATTCTAGAGATTGGTTCAAAAATTTATAATCACCATTTGAATTTCAGTATAGAAGATAAGATTTTTGATCCCAAAAACGCTGGAAATTTTTTAGAATTGAGTTATTCAGAACAAATAGAGGTATTTGAAGAGTTTTTATCAAAATATATCTATCCAAATACTTTATACTCACTACAAGACTTTGAAATTGAAATTAATGCTAGAAGTATTACCATTCTTTATCGTGGAGAGAAGATTGATAAAAGGCTAGAGAGTATTTTTCGAGAAAAACTTCCTTTGGAATTCTATTTAAGTTCAAATATTGAAATTCTTATTAAACAAATTAACTAATTTTTGGTTTTAAAAAACTCAGTCTAAAACAACTACCTTTACTTGGGGTACTCTCTACCGTGATATCTCCACCATAGGCCTTCATGAAAGCTTTTACTAATGGCAGACCAAAGCCAGTTCCTTTCTCTCCTTGAGTACCTAAGCGTGTTGTTTTAGTATTTTCATTAAATATATTTTTTAAATACTCACTTTCCATACCGACTCCTGTATCTATAATTTCAATATTTATATGGGCATCAGTTGGATAGGTACGAATTTTTATAGTCCCTTCACTATTAGAAAACTTAATAGCATTGGATAGTAAATTATTTAAAACATTATTACTCAAACTGATCGTTTCAGCTAAAACCTTATTGGCCATAGGATCAATTTCGACATCTAATTTTAGATTTTTTTCCTTTAGACGATGACGAAATGTAAATTGTATTTTTTCAATCATAGTTGAGATATCAACTAGTTCTAGCTTTATGTCTTTATCATTTTCTAAACTCAGTTTTTGTTTAGCGCTGTTAACAATGTTAAATTGTTCTTGTATGGCCCTTTTTATTCTTAATAAATTAGGTGTGATTTTTTCTTTAGATACTGTATCAGATGCTAAATAGTTATCTATGATAGATGTCGATACATCCATTACAGTGAGAGAGTTTCCGAGATCGTGACATAATATTTTGACCAGAAAATTTTTATCTTCTGATAATTGTTCAGTTCTTTTTTCTTGTTGTTTTTCTAGTGTAATATGTTCATTATGAAGTAAGTAATACTTAAAATGAAATTGATGTACAGTAATCATCATAATATCTATTATAAGTTGAATTCCTAAGTTTTCAGCACTAAATACACTTATCGATGTTCTAGAATAATATACAAAAATACTTAGTATTAATGATGGCATCAGTGATATTAAATATAATGTTGTAGTTCCTCTGAAGAATAAAGTGTTTAAGAGTAAGAGTGTAAGATAAAGGAAAAAATTGATTTTAAAGCTTAAATGATTTTGATGAATTGAATAAATCAT
>CAYFHZ010000610.1:0-2060 GCA_964342535.1 uncultured Bacteriovoracaceae bacterium
TGAGTCTTTTAAGCTAGATCAAGATATTCACGCTCAAACTGCAGCTGAAATTTTTGGAACTCCTATTGAAGAAGTAACAAAAGAACAAAGAAGTTATGCAAAGGCCATTAACTTTGGTCTTATGTATGGACAATCAAGCTTTGGTTTATCTCAAATGCTTAACATTACTCCTGGTGAAGCTAAAGCATATATAACTAATTATTTTACAAGATTTAGTCACGTTAAATCCTATCTAGACTCATTAAAAGAGTATTGTGAAGAAACAGGATATTCTATAACCCTAGATGGTAGAAAGAGGTATATAAAAGACATTAACTCTACAAATCGTCAGACTAAATCAATGGCAGAACGTATGGCAATTAATTCTCCTATCCAAGGAACAGCCGCTGATATTATAAAAAAGGCCATGATTAATATTGATCAAAAACTAGAAGGAATGAAATCAAAGATGTTATTACAAGTTCATGATGAACTCATCTTTGAAGTTCCAGAAGATGAGATTGATAAAATGCAAAAACTTGTACGGGATGAAATGGAACATGTCGTAGAGCTAAAAGTTCCTTTAAAGGTTGATATGGGAACAGCTACGAATTGGTATGATTTAAAGTAAATTATCTTTGTTCGGCATTTGAAGTGTTTGTATTTTTAGACGTCGAAATTTTTTGTGTTTTAATTTGATTTCTCTGTGAATTATCAACTTTTTTTCAGTTTCAAGAGTTAAATCATACTCTATAAAATCTTTTGGAAGATCGTGAAAACCATCCTATTACAGGAGGTTTCCCACAATGGGATTTGAACTTCATAGACATTTTTATTTCTGTTTTGTCTTTAGCTAAAATATTAAAATGTTCAAAGTTAATATCATAAACAATGTCTTCTTGATTTTTTTGATCGATAAATATTTTATACTTTGTCCCCTTTGGTATATGTGCATAAAATGGGATACCAACTTGTTGAAGTATTTTATCCGAATAGATTGCCTGAAATTTACAATAAGCACCAGCTGTATCGAGTTCAAATGATACTTGACCATTCCAAGTATAAAGATCTTTATGACCATTATCAAAGAGATAAGTTTCTTTGAATACTTTAACTTTCATATCATGCATAACTTCGCCCTGAGTTTTAGCCCCGTAGGCCAAGGGAAAAAAACTTAATAGGAAAATATATAGTGCAAAGTACTTCATATTTAATTATCGGCCATAGTACGAATTTTCTTGATTTCAATCATTTAGAGTTGTTTTTTTGCAGTTTTAGCTAGTGATATATGAAAAATATCCAATATGACTTGATGCGCCATAGTTTTAAGTGCTAAGAAAGCCCATGAGAATTCTAAGCTACCTTTTAAGTCTATTTACATTTTCAGCATATGCAATTTATGGTGAGTTAAATTCTGATAGAGTACTAATTTCAAAAATAAATAATGTTGCAGTTGAACTTCAAAGACAACAAGAAGATGGCACCTATAGAACTTATTGTTCAGCTTCTATTATAAATGAGGATACTGTGTTAACAGCAGCTCATTGCTTTGATAATAAGAATTTTAAATTTCGCTTAAAATATAATGACCAATTCTTGAAATACTCTATGGTTAAAATACCAATTAATTATCTTAAAGAAGAAATCTTTGATGAATATTGGGGCTATCTATTTGAAGTAAAACTATTCAATGACTTTGCTCTAATAAAATTAGACCAGACAGTTAAAAATAATAATAAGCTAATACAAAGAAAAGCGGATATTAGTTTAAATGATATATTTATATCTGGATTTGGTTATAAATATAGCGTCTTTGGAACAGGTGACCCGAAAGAATTAGGATTTCTTAGAGTGTCGACACGCCTATCTGGTAAACTAAAAGGTAATACTCTCATCCAAGAGGGAGGAACTTCAGGAGCATGCTTAGGAGATAGTGGAGGTCCTGTCTTTTCGGCACAAGGTGATAATATTATTCAGTTAGGTGTTGTCTCAATTGCTGATTGTTCAACTACCAGTAAAGTTCAAATCGTTACTGAAAAATTAATTGAGCGGTCTGAATATAAGGTCTATTTGAATGAATA
>CAYFHZ010000611.1:0-2053 GCA_964342535.1 uncultured Bacteriovoracaceae bacterium
TACTCTCAAAAATGTTATTAAATATCTCATCCTCATTACAACAGAAGTTAAAGTTAAATTTTTGAAGAGCATCTTGCATCTGAACTTGTTTTCTGAGTAGATCAACTCTGTCCTTATTTGGATCTACTACTAATATATTGAAGCTCATGCTAAATCTTGAAAAAGATAAATAAATTTATTAATTCGTAGTCGCATATCGCCTCCTAGCTTCACTTATAAACAGTAAAGATATGTTTGGTGTAATAAAGATAGTTTTTAGGATTACTTAGCTCTTCTAAATAAAGCCTACTAAAGTTCTCGTAATTTTCTTTTCCAATAACCTCTTCAAGAATTGATCTTATTTGTCTAAGTCTCATCTCCCACAACTCTATTTCATAACTTAGGTCCTTAAGGTCATAGAAGTTCATAACAGAGCTTTTAATTTTGATCTTTTCTCGTATAAATCCTGTTTCTAGTAAATAGCGAGGTATCTTGGGACAGACAAATCCATCAAAGCTAAGCTCAGCCGTCTCAATCCTCCTAAGATATTTCTTTAGTTTGATGTTTTCAGTTTGAAGATTATATAGAACTCCATCAGCATCAATAATGATAAGACGTCCGTTTGGTTTTAAGACTCTATAAAACTCATTAGTGACAGTCTGACAATCAGAAGACAGATGTTCATAAACAAACCTACAGACGATTAAATCAGCACTTTCATCTTTAACATCAAGTTTCTTTAGATCTCCGACCCTAAAATCTATACTATTAAGAGGGATCTCTCCTCTTGCTTCATTGATTCTTTCAATTGAAGAATCAATTGCTAAAATGCTTATCTCTTTTTCAATATTTGTCTCAGCGATCATTTTTGCGAGTATGCCATTTCCGCAACCAGCATCAATGGCAACTCCCCCATTATTTAAAGCAAGATCTTCATTTGTTAGCTCAAAACTTGGGTCATAGTTTCGTTGCCTAGACTGATAATTAAGTCTTTTTGACTCATCGCTATTTTCTAAAATATAATTATTCATTGCCACCTTTTTCAGCTTTGGAAAAAGCATCCTTTAATTCTTTTCCCATCGACTTCATAATCATTAAGGCCCCTCTAGATTTCATATCTTCGGCCCCCATTGTGTACTGGTAGTTGATAGCATTTCTAATTTTAGTTTTTTCAGCGACAAATTCTTCTCTTGTCTGCTCATCGCTTTGTTTTAAATCTGGAATGAGAACGATTACTCTCATCTTTTTATAATCTAAAAAGGATTGGATAATATTATTTGTTGGATCATCTTCAAAGATATCGACAGACTCATCGGATATCGCCTCCCCCCAAAATAAAACAAGAATACGAGAGAAAAAGTAGCCTTTATCTCCGCTTCCTGAATTTGCGCCTCCTAAGACTTTCACTATTCTTTTTAAGACATAAAAATCATTCGTTTCCTCTAGTGCCAGTTTTAGGCTATTTGTTGAGAGGTCGGCCTCTAGCATTTCATTTTTTTCATTCATATCTATATTCCTTATGTAATATACATTTTTATGCATTGTACATAATTATGTATTTTAAGTCTAGCTATAGTAATAACTTAGACGCACCTTCTATTTTGTGATAATCTGAAAATGAAAACAGATATATACGAGATAACTCAGTGAGCAAAAAGACTAATTCGAAAGAACATATTAAGGAAGTTTTAGTAGAGTCATTATTTATGGCCTGCAAAGAGGCCATTGGTAGTGATGTTTCTGGTTGGATTGAAGCTTCAAATTTTTATGGAGTTGCTGAGTCAACTGTTTATCAAGCTCATCGTGGAGAAGGAACCCAAAATATTTATGAGCTCTTATTATGTGGACATTATGAAATCACCCCTTCACAACTTAAGAAATCTTTAAATACTATTATTAAGACAATTTCTAAGAAACCCATTCTCACTGATATGGAAGAAATTATACAAGAGACCTGGAGTCTTTATGGGGATCATGAATTTGCTGCTAAATTAAAGATTCTTCAGGCAACCTATAAGTTAGAAATAGAACTTGGTGTAAGGAAAAAGCCAGGTCGTCCACCGAAGAAAAAATA
>CAYFHZ010000612.1:0-2048 GCA_964342535.1 uncultured Bacteriovoracaceae bacterium
ATCAGCTCTTTAACTCTTTCTTTTTTAACTGCTCCTTGGATATGATTATCCATTTTCGCTGCAGTTGTATTTTGCCTTTTGGAGTAAGGAAAAACATGAAAATGAGTGATTGGTAAAGTTTTTAAAAGCTTATATGTCTGTAAATACTGTTCTTCAGTCTCTCCAGGGTAGCCAACGATTATATCGGCACCAATACTAGCATCTGGAAAATATGACTTTATAAGTTTTATCGTTTTTATATAAAAACTCACATCATACTTTCTTCTCATAGATTTTAGTATTTCATCACTTCCAGATTGCATTGGAATATGAAAATGGTCCTGATACTTTCCAGAACTCTTAAGAACTTGTAAAAGTTCTTCTGTGATCGTATTAGGCTCAACTGATGACAGTCTTAACCTTTTTAGCCCATCTATATCTAAAATACTCTTGACCAAATCCACGAGTTTCTCTCCAGAAGTTGATTCATATTCACCGATATTAACCCCGGTAAGAACGACTTCTTTAAAGCCTTTCATTACTAATTCTTTTGCTTCTTTAACTGCATTTTCTATAGTGATCGTTCGAGACCTTCCACGAGCAAAAGGGATAATACAAAAAGAACAAACATAGTTGCAGCCATCTTGAATTTTTAAAAAAGCTCGAGTGTGTGAATCCGCTTCAGTCGTAGCTGCTCCCCAGAACTCATTTGTTCTATCAATACGAATAAGTTGCTCTTCATCATCTGCTAAGAACTCAAAAACCTTATGCTTTTCATGTGTTCCTAATATAAGGTCAACCCCTTGCATTTTTTTAATTTTTTCAGCTTCCATCTGAGCATAACATCCGGCCACGACAACCTTCCCCTCTGGACTATACTGAGTTGACTTACGAATCAGGTTTCGACAACTAGAATCTGCACCATCAGTTACAGTACAGGTATTTAAAAAGGTAACATCTGATTGCTCGCCAAAGGCCACAACTTTATATCCCCGGTCTACAAAACCTTGGGCAATAGATCCAGTCTCTGACATATTTAGACGGCAACCTAGAGTGTGAAATGAAACTGTTTTAGACATAGTTAAATCCTACAAAATAAAAAGAAAAAATATTTAATTCTCTCCTAATTGACAAGGTTCTAGGAGAAAAATTCATGGACCTATATTTTTTATCTTTTTTTATAATAATTTATTTTTTTGTATTGACTTCTTAAGCGAGAGGAATTAAATTAAGTCTCACGTTTTTGAGATGAATGGTTCCGTAGCTCAGTTGGTTAGAGCATCTCCCTTTTAAGGAGAGGGTCCTGTGTTCGAGTCACAGCGGAATCACCACTCAATAACACGATGGAAAAAAGTTATGCTCCCATCGTCTAGCCCGGTCTAGGACATCGCCTTTTCACGGCGGTAACAGGGGTTCGAATCCCCTTGGGAGTACCAAATTTATATTAAAGAAAAGGACAGACTCAGATGCTGTCCTTTTTTTTATCTCTATCCTTTTAAATTCAATAAATTCGATTCTTCTTCTTTCCAATAAACAATAGTCCTAAAAGATATCCTGATAGAAAACCTGCTCTAACTGAGGAAATACTAATAGTGAAGAAACTTCGCAGTGCACTGATTGTTGTTTTCAAGTAAATTATAACTTCATCATGTTGATTAATAATAAGGAGAAAAAATGAAAAATCTATTAGTTATGGTGTCTTTATTTACTACTTTTGTGTCATATGCATCCGACATTAGTTATGTTGAGATAGATGGACATTCAGATCTAGCATATTCTAATTTCGCATCAGCGATTGAACAAAAAAGTCAAAATAATACTTCAACTAGATCAATGGACCTACTAAAAAATGTCAGAGTAACTGATCACTCAAGAACAACCCTAGACGTTTTTTCAGCTATACCAGGAGCTATTGTGAGTACAGTTGCACCAGAGTGTAACTTTATGACTCGATACTATAATTTGGAACTTGAAGCAAATGTTAACGGAAATGACGAAGTCATGGAATGTTCTATTCATCTTTAAGAAAGCAAGTGGGTTTTGAATATTTTTCACCCTTTCCCCCTAAA
>CAYFHZ010000613.1:0-2046 GCA_964342535.1 uncultured Bacteriovoracaceae bacterium
AACAGGCATAATAAAGTACTCGTTTAACTTCTTGGGTATCTATATCATCCTGAATTCTAACAAATTGTGATGGGGCTTTTCCCAGTCGTTCTGAGAGTAAAGCTTTTTCATTTCCTTTAACACATAACTCTGTTAGTGCTTTAAAGTAGATATTAACCGCTTTGAATTGAATCTCAGGGGCCAATTTTTGTACTGTTCCTAAAAGAAATGATTTCTTCTCTAAATCTGATTCATATTTATTGTACTCTTCACAGTTATTTGCAAAACATACTTTAGATATAAATAGAAAAAATAGAATTAAAATTTTCATGTAATACTAATCGAAATGTCGTTAAAGATCTTTAATGAGATATCTTCTTTGGGCAATTATTGCATGAGAATCAAAAGTATTTATAACTTGAAAAAGCTTTTATTAGTTCTTGGAATATTTATTACTTCCTAGCGAGTTTACTCATATACTCTAATAGCAGCAGAGGGACCAAATTGTTTTTTTAAGATGTCATAAAAGTTTTTAATTCTCTTAACATAAATGACGGGTTCAAGACCCCGAGCATGGCCATAAGGCAATCGCTTATAGTATTTTTTATTACTAAGAAGAGGGAGTATTTTTTGAACACTATGCCACTTGGTGGGGTCTTCATTTTGCCATATACTAAGGGCAAGAGCATCTCTTAGATGATAATAACCTACATTATAGGAAGCAAGAGCAAACTAAACCTTATCATTTTCATTAAGATAGGTTGGAAGTCGATTTATAAGTTGTTTAAGATACTTTGTTCCCCCATGAATACTTTGCTGAGGATCAAGTCTATTTGTTATTCCAAGACCTTTTGCTGTTTTCTTGGTAAGCATCATAAGACCTCTTACTCCTGTTGGACTTTTTGCCCTAGGGTTCCAATATGATTCCTGATAACTGATTGCCGCAATTAGCTCCCAAGGAAGTTGGAATTTTTTTGCTGCTTGTTTAAAAAGTTCAATATATTTTGGAAGCCGTGTCTCCATACGCTTGTAAAAAGTTTTAATATTGTAGGGATCAAATTGAATAAAATCAAAGTATTTACGTTTTAAATCATTAATAGTCGTTTTCGTTTGGTCGTTTTTAAACCATTTATTTACTAGTGTTTTTAATTTAGAATTTTGTTTATTAAGTGCCCATGCAATTTGATCTTTTGTCTTAAAATGGTAAGGAATACTTAACTCCGGAATATACCGTCGGTGGAGATTGAGTAAGTGAGAGTCAATTAGTGTACAAAGATCTTCACTTTCCCAAACCTCTTGTAGCAAGAACTCTGAAGTTGTACCTTCTATTTCTTTCCATGAAAATGTGGGATAAATTTTTTTGAGCTTTTGTAAGGTATCAGCATAAGATGTATTTGGTGGAATGATGATCTTCAAATTTGTTAGATCATCTTCTTTGTTTATTTTATAGGACTGTTTACAAGCAACACTTTGCTCACTTTCAAAATAGGGACTGGTAAAGAGTAAACTTCTTTCTCTTTTTTTTGTTTGTGTAATTCCAGCAGCAGCTATATCGACTTCTCCTTTTTGAACAAGTTCTATAACCTCTTCAATTGAGTCCGCTATGACAAATTTTGTTCTTAAACCATAATCTTTTGCAAAACGAGATATAAGCTCATATTCAAAGCCTTCAATGACTTCGTCTTTGTTTTGAAAATAGGTATGTGATGAATTTATGGTTCCAATAATGATTTGCCTACTTTCATTGATTTCACTCCAGTCTCTAACCCTTGGGCCAACATAACAAGAGCTCAATATAAAAAAAGAGAAACATAAAAGAATGATTTTCATAAGGTCATTGTATCTGAATTTGGAGAAAAAGAGTAGCAGGGGAGAACTCCCTGCTACGTAATACTATTTACTTGCAGCTTTTTTAGCAACTTTTTTAGTTGTTTTTTTAGCAGGTGCTTTTTTAGCAACTTTTTTTGTCGCTTTCTTAGCAGCTGCTTTTTTTGTTACTTTCTTTGTCGTTTTTTTAGCTACTTTTTTTGTGGCTTTCTTAGCTACCTTTTTAGTTGTTTTCTTGGC
>CAYFHZ010000614.1:0-2040 GCA_964342535.1 uncultured Bacteriovoracaceae bacterium
CAGGTGAAGAGGCTTTTCTACCAACTACAGATAATCAAAATACTGCTTTATTTAGTTATCAAGAGTTAAAGATGAATGACCATGTTTTTAGCTTAGGAGCAAGAATTGAAACTGCTCATATAAAGAAAAAGGCTTCAAGTAATTTCGGCGATGCTGATGAGAAAGATTATACTTTGTATAATGCCTCTACGGGATATCAATTTAAATTAACACCTAAAAGCTCTATTTCTTCGAGTGTTTCCTATACAGAGAGAAATGCCAACTTT
This sequence comes from uncultured Bacteriovoracaceae bacterium, assembly GCA_964342535.1. Taxonomy (GTDB): domain Bacteria; phylum Bdellovibrionota; class Bacteriovoracia; order Bacteriovoracales; family Bacteriovoracaceae. The sequence continues at coordinate 267 of CAYFHZ010000614.1, forward strand.
CAGGAGCTTTACTCAAATGGAGCACATGTGGCCACAGGTTCTTATGAACAAGGTGATAGTGATCTAGCAAAAGAAAAGGCGTATGCCTTAGAGCTTAGCTATAAACGCCAAACGACAGGGCATAAAATGGTTTTTAGTATATATACCCAAAGATTTAATGATTTTATTTTTCTTTCTCCTACAGGAGAAACAGATTCTGAGAGTTCTTTCTCAAAGTACTTGTATAAATCAGTAAACGCCGAATTTTATGGAATTGATTTAGAAAGTACCAATACGATTGGTGTTTTCAAAGGGGGAGAGTTTAATCTAATATCTCGCTTTGACTTAGTAAGAGCAAGAAATATAACTGATAAAGAAAATCTACCAAGAATATCACCACCTAGAGTTGGAGTTCAGTTAGAGTATAAAAAAGATATTTGGAGTACTGATTTAGAACTACAATATGTAAGTAAACAAATTCACACAGCTCCTAATGAAAACAACACTGATGAGTATACTCTTACTAACTTAGGCGTAAGTTATGATTTTTATGGAAAAGCAAATATTATCAATGTCTTTGCTCGAGTTAGAAATATTTTTGATGTAACAGCAAGAAACCACGTTTCAGTTCTTAAAGATATTGCTCCGTTACCAGGTCGAAATATTATCGCAGGAGCTCAAGTTCAATTTTAAAAAAAGTAAGCCAGTATTTTTAAGTGATAATACTGGCTTTTATTTTTCAGTAACTAAATTAATATTTGTAAAATTATTTTTTTTCAAAACATCAAGTACTGAGATGACCTTATAATACTGAGTTAATTTGTCTGATCGAAGATGAATAACCCCTTTGCTATCTCTTTCCTTTAATACGATTGCTAAATTTTCTAATTTAACTTCCTTGCCAGCGATGACTATTTTATTATCTTTCATTTCAATAGTGGTGTCTTTAGTATCGACTTTAGACTCATCAGATGAATTTGATTGGGGAAGATTTAAAATCATAGCTAATTCCTGTTTTTTAAAAACAGAAGTTACTAAAAAGAATATAAGTAATATAAATACCACATCAATAAGTGGAGTTAAGTCAGGCTCTAAAAATTCTTCATCACGCTTTTTCATTTATCTCCCGAAGATTAGACTTTCTTCTAATTTTCTTTCAGATTGCTGTAAATACCCTTTTAAATAGTTATGACCTACAAAATGAGGTATCGCCACGATTAGTCCACCTACAGTGGTAATGAGGGCCAATGATATGCCCTCAGCAAAAAGACCAGGATTATCTAGTCCCTTATCAGCAATAACTGTAAATGAACCTAAAATACCCATAACTGTTCCAAGTAGTCCTAGCAGTGGAGAAATTGAAGCAATAATTCTTATCGTATTCATACCCTTGTAAAAAGGTTCCATGAAATGAAAGAGAGTCATATTTAATTTCTCCCCTTCAGAAAGTTGAAGGTTTTCATTATTAAAATTCCCCATGAAGCTAAGGAATTTTTCTTTATTCAGCTGTATCTTTTTGTTGAAAAGATAAATTGATATACCTTTCCAAAGCATTAAACTCCAACCTAAACAATTAACTAAAAGAAGGAGCTTCATAATAAATCCTCCTTTTTCAATCCATTCAAACATTATTATTCCTTATAATAGTTCATAAACAATAGGAATCATTACCTTGAGTGGTCTTTCTTTGACTTCCTCAGGTATTGTCCCTACATTTGTCAATCTTTTGAAAATATCTTTTGCTGCATTATTTAAAAAAACAGAAAATGTTTTTTCAATTATCTTTGTTGATATA
>CAYFHZ010000615.1:0-2038 GCA_964342535.1 uncultured Bacteriovoracaceae bacterium
CGAAAATGTTCGTACTTATTTTTATGATCAATCTCAAAAACCTGAGGAAATTGAAGAGGAAGAAGAGGAAGAGGAAGAAACCACAGGTGTCTACCGAGCTGAAAAAGATAACAAAGATGAGAAAAAAGAAGAAGAAGAAGAAGAGAAAATTTCAAAAGAAAGAAAAAATCTTCAAGAAAAATATAGATCAATTGCTTTCACCACTGAAGATGGTGATGATATTAACTATCAAGTAGGAACAGAAGATGTCTATTACGGTGTTGTAAGAAATAGTGAAGATCGTAAATTCTCAGTTGTTGTAGAAGGTAGTGGTTGTGATACATCTGTTGAAGTCGTTGTTAAAGGACAAAGTAGTCGAGCTGGAAATGATAATGCTAATTTATTACAAAACAATGCTACAAATGCCGTTACACCCGGTGGTCAAGTCTTTGGTGGGCAGAGATAATAGCTAGAAATTAAATCTCACATCATCTGCATAAAGAATATGTAGTCTTGGCTCTTGCAGATCTGTTATTTCTTGAATGAGTTCTTCTTGATAATTCGGTTTTAAATGGGCCAGGTAAACTGGTACCTCTCCTGGCATTTTTTGTAACTCTTCTTTCATAGTAGCAGGAGTATGGTGGTCAGAAGCATCAGCTACACCTTGCAACTTATTAGGAAAACTCACTTCAGTAAAAATCCCTTTTAAAGTTTTAAATTTCTTGGCAACTTCCCAAATTTTGTCTGTGGCCTTTGTATCAACAGTGAAAAGAATAGATTTATTTCCTTTCTCAATTATAAACCCCATGGCCTGCTTAGGTTTAATAACAGGATGATTTACATGAATAGGAGTTACTTTATATTCACCAACCTCAATGGTTTGTTCTGGTTCTATTTCATTAAAAAATATTGTTGGATTCTTCGAATTAGGAAGCTTTGAAAAGTCCGGCCAAATAATATCATTAAACAAATGCTGCTTAATTGCAAAATGAACTGATTCATGGCAATAAACTTGAAAAGGCTTACCTTTTAATCCAAAGCAATTATCACAAATAAAAGCAAGATCTTTAGTATGATCTAGATGAGCATGTGATAGCAAGATATGATCTATCTTTAACTGATCTTGTATATCTAGCCCTGACGCCACTGATCCAGCATCTATCAGCAATGAATCATCTATCAAATACGAAGTAGCATGATAGTTTCGCGTCACTCCCCCATGGCCACCAATTACTTTTACTTGCATTCTAATCCTTTTTTATCCCAATAATAATATTTTACGCGAAACCTGGAAGATTAAACAAATGCTAGTAAAAATGTGCCAATTATTGCCTACTTAGCTCCATTTTCTCATACGCTGCTTTTGGAGAAATCCCTTTAATATGTGCAACTAATTTGGCCACTTTCTTAGGTTTTGCACCATTTTTTAAAATATCATCAGCTATTGCTATTAGTTCTTTTGAGCTTCCAGCTATTATTTTTTGAGAACAATGAACAAGAAAAACAAACTCTCCCCTTAGTTCAATCATCTCTGATACATCAGAGAAATCACGACCTTTAAAGCGATAAATAGATTCATAATCTTTGGTTAGTTCCCGAGCAATAACAATATCCTCATCAGGAAAATAACCTGACAACAATTTAGCGGTACTTAACACTCTACTTTTTCCTTCAAAGAAAACATGTGTTCCATATTGTTGTGAAAAATTCTCGAATTCAACTTCTAACTTTCCTTTATCCCTTGATAAAAAACCATGAAAATGAAAAGGTGTTACAGGAAGACCGGAAAGCTCTAATGCAACAATGACTGAACTTATACCGCCTACTGAATGAATTTTAACTTCATTTTTTATGGCCGATTGAATTAAGGGATAAGCAGGATCAGAAACAAGAGGGCTACCTGCATCTGATACAAAAATACAGCCTTCTTCTTTAGCAATATCAATTACTGACTGTTTTAGTTCGTCACTTGAATGATCATGATATGAACGAATACTTTTGTCAGAGTAATCTATTTCTATTTTTTTACATAAATCTTTAAAAATGCGAGTATCTTCAC
>CAYFHZ010000616.1:0-2038 GCA_964342535.1 uncultured Bacteriovoracaceae bacterium
TATGGGTTTTCAGCTAAAAGGTAAAACAGTTGGAATAATAGGAACAGGTGCCATAGGTAAAAGTGTTATCAAACTTCTCTCTGGATTCGGTGTAAATGTTCTTGCATACGATCCCTTTCCGGAGCAAAGTTTGAATAATTGTACATATGTCACACTTAATGAAATATGGAATCAATCTGATATCATATCACTACATTGCCCATTAACTCCTGAAACTAAACATATTATTGCTGAAGAAAGCATCAAGAAAATGAAAAATAATGTAATGATTATAAATACAAGTAGAGGTGGATTATTAAACACAACTGATACGATCTCCGCTCTAAAAAACAAATCAATTGCCTACTTGGGCATCGATGTTTATGAACAAGAAGCGGACCTCTTCTTTGAAGATCTTTCATCTGAAGTTATCTTAGATGATGAATTTCAAAGACTGTTAACTTTTCCTAATGTCTTAATCACTGGTCACCAAGCATTTTTTACTAAAGAAGCTTTGACTGAAATATCAAAGACTACTGCTGAAAATATCGTATCTATCCTTAAAGGAGAGACCTGTCTAAATTTAATAAAGTAGGCTATACAAAATAAAAATCCCCTTCATCCTAAAGGGGATTTTTCGTTTTATATATTTAGTCTCGTGGTCCTGGTCCAGGTCCATGGTCTTGTAATTCAATTCCACTAATTTCAAGTACACAAGCTTTGATTTTTTCCCTATTCGCTTCCATTTGCTCTCGATCTGCTTCAGACGGTCTCTGTCCTCTTTCTGGTCTTTGAGGTTTTTCAAGCTGTAATTTTTCATGACACTCATCAATCGCCTGCATCTCTTCTTCTGATGGTTTTGCATATACCTGCAGACACATAAATAATAAAGAACTCATAATAACTAATTTTTTCATAACTAACTCCTGTTGTAAGTGAAAACTCTTTGTTTTCTCTTTTCAAATTATCCAGCAAGATTGTTATGAAAGTATGGAAACATATTTTTCTCACAGTCGTTATTTTAGGGACTTAAAATCTTCCCCCAACCTTTTTTCTCAGACTTTCATTTTCTTTCTTTGCTATATCTTCTTTTAAATTAACTTATTCTGAGTATAATTTTTAAGGTATGTATTAAATAAAATAAGGAACTTTTTATGGAACAATTTGAATTCACGGATGAATACAAAACTCATTTGGACACTATCGATTACGAACATCAGAAATTATTTAGAATGATTAACGAAATTATTTCTGCATCTAAACTTGATCCTGAACAAGCAAGATTACTTATAGAAATTAATTTGGACGAGTTAATAAAATACACTGTGTATCACTTTAGAACAGAAGAAGACCTGATGATTGAACATAAGGATCCGAACTATGAGTCTCACAAAAAAGCCCATGATGCATTAAAAGCTAAAGCTATTGAGTATAAGAAAAAATTCGATAACAACGAAGATATTTTAACCCAACTCGTTACATTCTTACAGGACTGGCTAATCGGACATATCAAAGGTACTGATATGAAATATGTCGATTTATTTAAAGAAAAAAACGTTCAATAGGGTCAATTTTAATATGAAGTTACTAATTTTTATTTTTTTTACAATATCGCAATTTGTTTATGCTTCACCAGAGGATAATTCACTCGGAATATCTATTGGGTCCCCAACAGCATTAACTGGACGATATAGATTTCATAATCATATATTATTTGCTTCTATCGGTGATGGTCATATTTCCCTCGACTACAGTTATAAGCATTTAAACCTACAAAAAATCGATGATACTTATCTCTATTATGGAGTCGGGTTAATTTCTAAAAAGCACGGTGGAGACAGTGGTTATGGACCTAGAATTTTTGGAGATTTGAGCCATGACCTTAACCCATACTTTGAAGTTTTTGCTAAGTCAGCGTTCAGTATTCTTTTGTATGATAAAACCTCAAATTATCTTGATTTAGCAATTGGTGCTCGGTATCGCTTCTGATGATTACCTTTATAAAAGAATATATAAGTTTTTTAAAAGAAAATAAAAAATGGTTTATGATACCGTTTAT
>CAYFHZ010000617.1:0-2035 GCA_964342535.1 uncultured Bacteriovoracaceae bacterium
TTAGAAATATGTGCTTTCGATACAGAAAGCTCTTGTGCTGCAGCTGAAAAGCTTGTTAGTCTTGCTACTTTTTCAAATGCCACCATTGCCTGAATATTTCTAATTGTTTCCATATGGAAACAGTATGTTAACTTGAGGCTGTATTGTCAATGATGTAATATGGAGTATAAATTTTATTCAAAGGAAATGACTATGAGTACAATGAAAGTAAAAGCAGCTGTAGCATGGGGACCAAATGAGCCCTTAAAAATAGAAGAAGTTGATTTAGAATTACCAAAGAAAGGGGAAGTGTTAGTAAGAATTATGGCAACAGGTGTTTGTCATACTGATGCTTTTACTCTGTCAGGTGCAGATCCAGAAGGTTTATTTCCTGTCATTTTAGGACATGAAGGCGGTGGAGTTGTAGAAGCAGTTGGTGAAGGTGTAACAACTTTAGCTAAAGGAGACCATGTTATTCCACTTTACACTGCAGAATGTGGTGAATGTAAAATGTGTAAATCTGGAAAAACAAATCTTTGCTCAAGCGTTAGAGAAACTCAAGGTAAAGGTTTAATGCCAGATGGTACATCACGTTTTTCTAAAGATGGGAAAATGATCCATCATTATATGGGGACTTCTACTTTTGCTGAATATACAGTTTTACCAGAAGTATCGCTTGCTAAAGTTAGCAAAGAGGCGCCTTTAGATAAAATATGCCTTCTAGGTTGTGGTGTTACAACTGGAATTGGAGCTGTTTTTAATACTGCAAAAGTTGAAGAAGGTGCGACGATTGCTGTTTTTGGGCTTGGTGGAATCGGGCTATCAGTAATTCAAGGTGCTAAAATGGCAAATGCAGGAAGAATTATCGCAATCGATATTAATAATGATAAAAAAGATATGGCCATGAAATTTGGAGCTACTGATTTTGTAAATCCTAAAGAGTACGATAAACCAATTCAAGAAGTTATCGTTGAACTAACTGAAGGTGGGGTTGATTACTCATTTGAATGTGTTGGTAATGTTGACCTCATGAGATCGGCCCTTGAATGTTGTCACAAAGGTTGGGGGGAGTCTATCATTATTGGTGTTGCTGGTGCTGGTCAAGAAATCTCAACAAGACCCTTTCAATTAGTTACAGGAAGAGTTTGGAAAGGATCTGCATTTGGTGGTGTAAAGGGAAGAACAGAGCTTCCTGGATATGTTGATCGTTATATGAGTGGTGAGATCAATTTAGATGATCTCGTTACTTTTAAGTTGCCATTAGAAAAAATTAACGAAGCTTTTGATCTTATGCATGATGGAAAGGCGATTAGAACAGTTATTGACTATACAATGGAATAATTTATGAGCTTTGATATTTTAAAATCACATAAAACGTTTGAAGGTAAAACTCTCTTTTGTGAACATAAAAGTGATATTACCAAAACGACAATGAAATTTTCAGCTTTTTTACCCTCAGAAAAAGTGGAGTCAGCGATTATCTGGCTTTCAGGTCTTACTTGTAATGAGGAAAACTTTATAACCAAAGCAGGTGCTCAAAAATTCTTAGCTGGCACAAATACCATGATTATATGTCCTGATACTTCTCCTAGAGGTCTTGACCTCCCTGGAGAACATGAAAGTTATGACTTTGGTTCTGGGGCCGGATTTTATGTAAATGCACAGACAGAAGGATATAAAGATCATTACCAAATGTATGATTATATTAAAGATGATATTATGACTCTTTTAAAGAATGATTTTGGTGTCTCAAAGATAAGTATTATGGGGCATTCTATGGGTGGTCATGGAGCACTTGTGCTAGGTCTAAGAGAAGAATTTGAAAGTGTATCCGCTTTTTCTCCTATTGTTAATCCTATAAACTGTCCTTGGGGACAAAAAGCATTGAAAGGTTACTTGGGTGAGAATAAAGAGTTATGGAAAGATTATGATTCTTGTGAACTTGTCCTGTCGGGAAAAAAAGCTAAGTCTGCACTCTATATTGATCAAGGAACTGCTGATGAATTCCTTGAGAAGGAGTTACTTTCTAAAAATTTAGCACAGGCTTGCTCTAGTC
>CAYFHZ010000618.1:0-2031 GCA_964342535.1 uncultured Bacteriovoracaceae bacterium
ATAGAACTCATTAACTCTTGGCTGAGTATCGGGTTTATTCATGGAGTGATGAACACTGATAATTGTCTTATAAGTGGAGAGACTATCGATTACGGACCTTGTGCCTTTATGGATCAGTTTGCATCTGACCAATGGTTCTCCTCTATTGATAGAAATGGAAGATACCGCTACAGCAATCAAATGAATATCATTCTTTGGAATTTATCTTGTCTTGCGACAGCACTAACTCCTCTTATTAACAATAAAGAAGATGATTTAAATACATTTTGGGAACCCATATTTCGTGATTTAGAGGATTTCCAATTAATAAACTGGACAGAAATCATGTTAAGAAAATTTGGAATAACCGATTCTCAACCTGGAGATACGAAGCTCATACAAAATTTTCTCTCTATACTTGAAAAAGAAAAACTTGATTTCACTAATAGTTTTAGAAACCTAGAGCAAACCTTTGAGCTACTCAAAAACTATTCCGAAATAGATCATATTAAAGAAAGACTCACTCATTCATCTCAAGAGCTTAGAGATACGGTAAATCCGTATTTGATTCCAAGAAATCATATGGTTGAACAAGCAATTGAAAATTGCTACCAAGGAAAATTTAATCATTTAGAAAATCTCCTTGAGGCCATTGAAAAACCATTTACCACCAATCAGAAATGGGAGCATTTCACCCAAATGGGTACTAATAAAAATTATCAAACATTTTGTGGTACTTAATGATGGCCTTCACAAGATGAATCTTTACTTGATTCAAACTCTATCGTCGAATTTTGAATATTAAATTTAGTAAGTAAGCTCTTGATTGAATGCTTAATAATATCAACATCTTTAAGCTGTAACTCACCTGGAAGCAATACGTGAAACCTTAGGTAGTGGTTAGTATCATCTAAAGACCACCCCTTAATTGCGTGAACGTCTTTTACTTCAGGAATAGATAAAATTTCATTCTCTATAGATTTCATTTCAATATTATCAGGAAAACGTTGCAAAAAGATCATTCCAACTTTTATCAGAGTTTTATACACACCTCGTAAAATAATAAATGATATTAAAATTGATAAAATAGAATCCAGGATATACCAAGGCTTAAACATTAATACCACACTAACAACAAGGACTGCGATCCAACCAAGTATATCCTCTAAAAGATGATACATAACCATTTTTGAATTCAATCCGTCATCTTTTGATAATCTAAAAGCCGCAAAACCGTTTACCGCTATACCTAAAATAGCTAATAAAATCATACCGTCTGGTTTGACAATTTCAGGATGTAAAATTCTTTGAATAGCCTCTGATATAACAAAAAGGCTACCTGTTAATAGAATAAGCCCATTAACAAGTGCAGATAATACAGAAAACCGTTTATAGCCAAATGTGAATTTTTGATCGGCTTCTTTATGACCAATTTTTTCTGCAAAATAAGAAAAAAGAAGAGCAAGACTATCTCCAAAATCATGAAGAGCATCTGACATAATTGAAACACTATTGGTGTAATAGCCACCAAAAAGCTCTATAATAGCAAAGCTAAAATTAAGAAAAAAAGCGATGAGTATATTACCGCCCGTGTGATGATGATGATGATGATGATGATGATCGTGCCCCATAATTCTCCGCTATACTAATAGACTAAACTAAAGGAGACGTCTTATCAACCGACTGACTATACTGGTGAAATACATCTACCTTTTTATCACATTCGGGATATAAACCTCTCGTAGTTTCAAAGGTTTACTAGATTAAGCCTTCCACCTTCTTGCATTTAAAGCTGCATGAAAAGAAACTGCCCTAAAAATTCGTGTAAATCCCCCCATTATTATAAAGATGGATTCTACTTTCGAGCGAATGATTCCAGAAAAATTCAGCGCTTTAAATGTAAGGCTTGTGGTACCAAATTTAGTGCCAGCACTGGAACTTTGGAGTTTGGTCAAAAAAAAAGAAGGGTCAATCCTCTTCTTTTAAAACTTTTTTGCGCCAAAGTTACTCAAAAACGAGCTGCTCGTATTGCTGGAGTAAACAAAACAACAG
>CAYFHZ010000619.1:0-2028 GCA_964342535.1 uncultured Bacteriovoracaceae bacterium
TATGCAGTAAAATAGAGCTAGTTAAGGATTTCTAGCTAATGCTTATTCAAAAATTAATTTTTTCACTTATACTTTTTTCTTTCGCAAGTTTTGCTTCAGTGCGACCTAATGCTGAATGCCCAAATGATATTAATAAAGAAATAAGAAGTCGCATCATAGAACTCATTGAGAAAGATACAGATGGAATTCTAGGTCTCCAGTTTCATATAACGACTTTAAAGATGGCTATTAAATCCAAAGAGTCTGGCCATAGAACCCTTGAAGCTTATGTAAGAAAAAATGAAAATCGTCTAGCGGCCAGTGAAATAACCCAAGAGATGGTGGAAGTTTACAAAGAGTATGGAATTGCTAATGACCTAGATGAAGCCAGACGTCTCTCTAGTACGGAGGACGCAAAATATAATCGCGGTTCAACCAGACTTTATAATGGAAATGTATCAGCCTATATTCTAGGAAAACATCTCGCTGGCGATAAATCTTACAATATGCGGGATGCTGCGATTCTAAGTGTTACCAATTTAATCACTGAAGATGCTCGAAAATTTGGAAACTACTCTTTGCAAAGAAACTTAACCAATTTAAGTAATCGTGTTGCCATGTATAATGGTTATATAAATCCATCTAAAACTGTTCCACTCAATGCCCTTAAAGAAAAACTCAACACCCTTGAAGTCATGATGGCGAATATTTTTAATCATCTTAAAAAGGATTTTTATACTCATTATGCTCACTGCCTAGTTCAGCATCATTCTGATGGTACTTGTACCCACTACAATTTAGAAAATATTGTTGATAATGAATTTTTGAATAGCTTAAAAGCTCTTGCTACAAAAAGTTCTTCAGCTGAACTTAAAACAACCAATATGGGAGAGCTTGTTCTCAACGGGAAAAAAGCCACGATTGATTTCGGCCGTTATCAAAAAGATATACCTCCATTAAAGCCAACACCGTCCCCTCCCCCACCAAGGCCAGCACCTCCCGCTCCTCAAACTGAACCTGAAGTTACAGAAAATCCCCTTGCTTGCAACGGTGTGCCTCAATCTTTTAGAAAAACGAAAGAAGACAGAGAAGAAACAGCAAGAGGACTAATTAAAGATTGTCTAGTTAATGCTGTCACAAGTGGTATCGAAGGACTTCTATTAGGTGCAGTCGATCTCGAATTTAGCTCCCCCAATAATATAACAGCCAAAGCGAACTTTAATGCTGAAGGTGAATATGAAAAAGGAAGCGAAGAAGAAGACAAAAATCCGAAAACAAATGATGATGACTCTGATCAATCTTCAAGTGAGTCAAAGAAAAAAAGAATAAGTACAAATATGACCAAAAACATGGCTAAATTTAAAAACTACAATGAGACTCAACTCAAAGATATGGGTCTAAAAAAAATAAATGGCGTTATCAGTATTGATGATCGAGATAAGTATATTGATAAATATTTTGATTTCACCTTAAAAAATAACTTCACTATCTCTCAAAGAAAAAAAATTGAAGAAAACCTAGGCCATATGTTTTCTGAGGGAGAAAATTCAGGCGAGACGAGAGAATCGAGTGATAATAAAGGAATAAATTCTTTAACTCAAAAAGTGAATGGCTTTACAAGCTCAAGACTCTCTTGTGTTTTGCACCCTTACAGATGTGCCAAAGATGCTGTTAGTAACTTAATGGATAAAATAGAAAAAGATTATCTGCCTGGTATATTCACTATGGATTGTTGGAAACTAGGTCCAGTAGTTAATAGCGTTTGCTCAGTCATAGGAAGAGCGGTTGGAAGCACAATCACTACCGTTGGAATCACTGCATTGGCTTCTGCTGTAACTGGGGGAGCTGCCTTTGGGACACTACCTCGAACTCTAGGCTCACAATTAATTGAAGCTGCCAAAGATGAGGGTGCAGAAGTGGCCGTTGATGTTGGAATTCACACGATGTTTCGATTTGGAAGTCATATGATAGCAGATGGAAGTTATTTAAGCCCTGCATACAAAGAAAATAGAGAACATATCTTTAATGAATTAGATCAATTTTATAAGC
>CAYFHZ010000620.1:0-2028 GCA_964342535.1 uncultured Bacteriovoracaceae bacterium
CAAATGCTTCTTTTGCATAGCAAGAACATGTGGGATGGAATCTACAATTATTCCCTAGAAAAGGGGAGATGAATCTTTGATAGAATGAGATTAAAAATATAAAAATACGCTTCATTTAAGCTTATTTATACGAAGCAGAGTGGCGATTTGCAATATAACGCTCCAAACACCTATAAATACTACATATTTTTTGTAAGATTTCTGTTAACTAGGAACCCTAAGCTTGGATAGCTATAAAAAAAATGATATAAGTCATCTTCTAAAAATGAATGGAGTAAAATTATGATAGACCAATCTTATGGGCAGAACTCATCAGTAAAAAGCCAAGTTGTAGATGATATATTAGATTGCCAAACAAAGGACGAGTCAGGTTTAAATGACTTTCAAAAATTACCAACACAAGAAATGATTGCTATTCCTAGAGTTGGGATAAATAGATTTCGCTTACCAATTGAAATGAAAAACAAATTTGGTGTCATCAGGTCTCATGATTGTGAAGCTAGTATGTATGTTAGTCTTGCGGCCAACAAGAATGGTGTAAGTATGTCCAGGTTATGTACTATTTTACAATCAGTATCGGCAACAGAATCATTAAACGGAGAGTTTTTTAAAAATGTCCTTAGAAGGTATCGTATTGAACTTGCAGATGATGAGGATAAAGAACTAATCGAAACAGCTTATCTTAAAATTAAATTTAACTTTCCTGTAAAGCAAAAGTCTCTTAAAAGTGATAACTGGGGATGGCAGTATTATCCAGTTACTCTTATGGCAAAAGAAACAAAAGATAATGGGTTTGAATATTTTATCACTTTAACTTATGAATACTCATCTACTTGTCCTTGCTCTTTATCAATGGCCAAGCAATATGAAAGAGAATTTGCAGAAGGTAAAACCACAGAAGGTTCTGGAATTGGTGTTCCACATTCTCAAAGAAGTAAGCTTACTTGTACGGTAAAAGTTGATGGTGATAAAGAGTTTTATATAGAGGACCTTATTGTAATGCTTAAAAAAGGAATTCCAACAGAAACTCAATCTCTGGTTAAGCGAGTAGATGAACAAGCTTTTGCAATTCTTAATGGAAGTCATCCGATGTTTGTAGAGCACGCAACTAAAAGAGTTTCTACTGTTCTCAATGACGAAGAGGTTATTTTAGATTGGTTGGTTGAACTTGAACATATCGAGTCTCTTCACTCTCATAATGCAGCTGCTGTTATTTATAAAGGGGTTAAGAATGGCCTTAGATCGGACACCATTTTTTAAATGAATATTGGAACAATTAGAAAATTAAAGTCAGAATTAAAAGGTTCACAAGTTGAGTACTTTCTTCCCTTAAGCGAGAATGAAGTTCCACTTAATTCTTATATTGGCAAACAGCTTAAAATCGAGTTCACAGGTAATATCTTTTGTATTGCAACTGGAAAAAAGTTAAAGAAAGCATATGGGCAAGGTTATAGTTGGGAAGCTTTTCAAACTCTTCCTGAATGTGACCAATGTATCGTTCAACCAGAACTTTGCCACTATTCAAAAGGTACTTGCCGTGATCCTCAGTGGGGGGAAAAGCATTGTATGCAACCTCATGTGATTTATATCTCTTTAACAAGTGGATCTAAAATTGGAATAACTAGGCAAACTCAAGTTCCTACCAGATGGGTGGACCAAGGGGCAGTTCAAGCTTTACCATTATGTAAGGTTAAAAATAGACTAACAAGTGGACTAATCGAAATCGAAATAGCTAAAGAGATTGGTGATAAAACTAATTGGCGAAATATGTTAAAAAATCAATATGAACAAATTGATTTAGTGGCTTTGAAGAAGAAAATTCTAACAGATTATGCTGAGTTATTTAAAAAGTATGATGCGGAAATAATGGATTCTGAGATATATGATTTTACCTATCCAGTTGAAAAATATCCAGAAAAGGTAAGTTCTTATAATTTTGATAAGAAGCCTGTGATCGAAGATGTTCTAATGGGAATCAAAGGACAATATTTAATATTTGAAAAAGCGGTCATAAATATGCGAAAATTT
>CAYFHZ010000621.1:0-2022 GCA_964342535.1 uncultured Bacteriovoracaceae bacterium
CTAGAAGATCTTCTTTTTTAAAATAATTGCAATATAAGAAAGGCATTTTTTAAATAACTCTAGAGTATAAGTGTATCTTTATTGCTGTTTTTATAGGTTAAGTTCTTGTTATTACGGGTTTTTGGCTCTTTAAATAAACATTAAGTTTTCATTTAACTTGAATCATTTAAAATTTAATAAAGGTGGTTTGAGATGGAAAAAAAATTGGCGAGTAGAACAGAAGCTTTAAAGATTTTAATTTCACATAAAAAAGAAACTTGTAGAGTAAAAAAGCTCTTAACAATAATAGCTGAAAGATCAACAGATGAGCAGTGGATGGAGTTTATTTCTCAAAAAGTAAAACCTAATGAAGGCTTGGAATATCCAATAATTAAACTAAAACCTAGTGAAGCTCAATTACTCCAAGCTGGTAAAAATTTGAGTTATCAAGAGGTACTAGAAGCTTTATAATCTATTTGGCCTCATGGCGAAAGAAAATACCAGTATCACTAAATTTAGAAGCTAGAAACTCAGAGTCTAATACTATTTCACCTATTTCCTCAGATTCTTCTAAGTAGCTTTTAATATCATCTTTTTTATAATTACCATAAAACTTGGTTTTTTCAGTCTTTCCAAGCACCTTAACTTTGTAGAGAGTAATGCCTTTTTTAAGACTAAGAAAATCCTCTCTAAAGTCATGCTTAGAACTCGAAAAGTCTAAGTCAGTTGAATTCGCTGGAACTAAAAAGATTTGCCTTGGAGCAATGGGGGATTTAATACTTTCACCTGCAACTGTGTATGAAGATATGTCTTCCAGTCTAAGCTCTTCTGGGTACTTTGAAACTCTTGAAAAGATCCAATGAATAATTTTTTGTCCCCTAGAGTTCCCAACTGGAACAATATTAGATAAAGGGTTTAACATAAAATTATAATCTAAACCTTGACCACCAAGGGTATAAAGACCTGATACATTCGCACTTGGCATACCATCTCTTAGAATTTTTAGAGCGAATCCAGGTGCAAAAGTATTATTGTTTTTATCATTCGGATCAGGCTTAAAAGTTAAGCTCAGCCTTAAAAGTGCACAGTCAAAACCCTTAAATAAACCTGTGTATTTGTGCTGGGAAACTGGAACAAATTTAACTTTTGCCATAACTGCTCGTTTATGAATTTTCTTTTCCCAGTTTTTAGGAGCAAAGTCAGAATTAAGAACTACTTTATTGTCTATAAAATTGAAAATAGCACTAGACCCCATACTTAAGACATCTAAAAAACCAAAAGAGGAAAGAGGTGGTAGTTCATCATATTTTGAATCCATTGATTTTTGCCATAATATTTCTTGCTTGGTACATGCATCAAAATGCTCATAGGCTTCAGCCTGTGTACCAGAAGCGGCGAAGGCAGATGCAGAATTAACAATTGATAATACGAATATTAGAAAAATGGATTTTAAGTTCACTATCACTCCTCACTGATTATATGATCTAAACTAATGATAACATCAATGCTAAATTGATAAAATAGGCAAGAAGAGGTTTGGATGAGAACACTGAATGAATGGTTAGATTTATATGCAGAAAGTCACCAAAATAAAGTTAATAAAGTAGTACACAAAATATGTGTACCTGTTATTACTTTTACAGTTTTTGGTATTTTGTGGAAGATACCAAAAACTGAAATTTTTCACTCAATTCCTTATTTAAATTGGGCTTCTCTTTTTGGTATAGTGACATTAGTTTTCTATTTGAGACTTAGCATTAGTCTATTTTTTGCAATGCTTGCACAGCTTATTTTGATGCTTGTTTTATGTAATTTTGTTGATCAAAATACAAATCTTTTAATGATAAGTATTATTCTGTTTGTCATTGCATGGATTGGGCAATTCTGGGGACATAAAGTTGAAGGGAAAAAGCCTAGTTTCTTTCAAGATGTTCAATTCTTATTAATTGGACCAATTTGGGTAACGAAAGCAATTTTTGATTTTCCAAAATAAAAAAGAAGATATGTATGACCGCCCTTGATTAACATCTGGGGCTGGTTACC
>CAYFHZ010000622.1:0-2008 GCA_964342535.1 uncultured Bacteriovoracaceae bacterium
AGTATACCCAAGCTGTTAAAAGATTTTTAAAGTAACGATAAGTTTCTCTTGTTATTCCATCATACGGAATAGATGAACCAACATTACCATCAACACCGAGATACAAACTTTCGCCGGAAAAATCACAATAAATTTGATCACTTGTAAATTCGGCAACATTTCCTACAATATCCTGGATACCAAATTTACTAGTACATCTTTGAGAATTTCTATTTCTGCCATCTCCATCAAGAGTACTAGAACCTGTAATAAGATAATTTCCTATACCGGATGTAGTTGTGTGAGGAAATAAAGTTTTTAAACTGTCTCCAACAGTAAAAGATGTTATTCCTAATGCTCCAAATCTTGAACCTGTGACACATCCATCAGCATCAGTACCAACGCCTAGAACATAACTTGAACTTAGTGTCCCATCTTCAACTGATGTAACAAAGCTTTCATCATAGGTTGATATATCAGGCCATGCAGATGCTGCAATTTGTTCTTTTTTTCTAATAATTCTTTTATTTTTGACATCAGAGCTTGAATAAAAAGTACCACTGACTTCATACCCCACCTCAACTTGATATTGCTCACATAAATCATTGAGATCTTCTTGGGCCAGACCTCTTAAAGGTGGAAGCTTAGGATTATTAGAAGCAAGAATCCTACCAAGTGGAGAACTTGCAGTATACCTTTTCGTCGATCCATAATTAATAGAAGGAGCTGACAAGTCACTACTGTTATACATTGTAGAACTTGAAGTAATTTCATCTAATGTCTTATCAATAAGTGTCACCTTATCATTTGTTACAGAGTCTTCAAGTCTATCATCGAACAGAGCTTTCATATCTATCCATCTTTGCTTAATCTTATTTCCATCTGTTTGGTCAATACCATGTAGATTTACATAACAGCCTGAAGCCCTCTCTAACGTATTAGTATAGTTTATCACTCCACCGTTTGCTCCACGAATATTTCTTTTCACCTCTCCAGTTCGTCGTACATAATAAACGGCAGCAAACTCTGATTGCGGCTCCCTTTTCTCATACTCATATGAGCTTTCATAGTTACCAGCTCCTAAGGAGCAATCAAGAGTTCCTCCAGTTGCCCCTGGAAAAGCAAAAATATCTTTTGGATGATCTGCGGAAGAGCAAGCATTTTCGGCCATATTTACATAATCACGTCCGAAACAGTCACCAGAGATTACTTTAGAATAATCCATAGATGGATCTTGGATATTTGTTTCATCATAAGGGCCAATATTAGTTACACAGCCTTTAAAGCTAGTATCTGTAAAGTTCTCAAGGCCTAAACTAGTGTCATAATATGAAGCTGGGTTCCCCCTAGTAAAGTTACAACCTAGCTCAAATCTATCAACAAGTAAGTCTCCTCCTTGATCATAAACAGTCGAACCTACAAGTCCATTCCCGTCTAGAGAAGATGCTCCTACACCATTATAGTCACAGGAATAATAAGCTCCCTCGCTTTTATCTATATCCTTTCCCATCTCTAAACAAAGTGTTCTATTTGCCATCAGTCTATGAACAAGTGCCATATTTTTTGGAGGCAAAGTAATTTTAATAATATGAGAAGTTTTTCCTTCTTCATATGGAATCTTAATGTCGTTGAAGACTGGAACGATTTGATAGTAATAAATTCTTGCCCTGTCAGTGTTTCCAGATGATGTACTACTTGCGACAGAGTAATCTGTAAAAATAACGACATCTTTACTTTGATCAACATCATTATTTCTAGCTTTCGTTAAACGATTTTGAGCTTTTACAAGTCCACGATTACTCAATGTTTGAAAATCATAATTGTCACTTGTTAACTCTACCCAGTTTAATTTATTATTTTCTGATCGATAAACCTTATAACCAAATTTACGACTACTTTTTCCTGGATCGACTGGCTCATATATAGCAATGAGATCATTCATAGAAAGTGTACCATTATAAAATTTTACATCTTCAAAACCAAATCTTATAATACCGGTATTTGAAAATTGATAAAGCGTATTTGAAGT
>CAYFHZ010000623.1:0-1995 GCA_964342535.1 uncultured Bacteriovoracaceae bacterium
CAATAAACATAACAAGACACATTAAGTATATCGTATGGGGATGAAAATTACTAAAAGAGATAGTATTAAATCCTGCGGTTCTTGTTGTAATTGATTGGAAAAGTGAGACTTGAATTTTTTCCCATAGACTCATATTATCCAGTCCATTTAAAAACTCACCAAAGAAGATGTAAAGGGCCACAGCAAGGACTAGAATAATATTTGTTGTAAGTACAATTTTTGAGTGAACACTTAAGTTGATAAGTTTTCCTCCACGAAAGAACAAATACTCAAGTTCCTTTATAACAATAAACCCAAGTCCACCAAAGAAAATAAGAAGACTTATAATTCCGTGAATGGCCGGACTAAAAATAAACTCCTCTAACGAGTTATCAAATAAAGCAAAACCTGCATTACAAAATGCTGAAATACTATGAAAAACACCATAGTAAAGAGCTTCTCCAAATTCGTAGCCATGAACATTAAAGGCAATGGTAAGAAGAATCCCTCCGATAATTTCAATGAGTAGTGTGTACTTAATAATATTTATTATCATTTGTAATAAATCTTCTAATGAAGAGATATCTAAAAGGTCTTGCATCAAGACTTGGTCCCTAACTGCAAGTGATTTCCCTAGAAGAATTGTCATTGAAGAATAAAGTGTCATATAACCAAGACCACCAATTTGAATCAGAATCAGAATAACGATTTGTCCTACAAAGCTAAAATTTTCATTCAAAGCTAAAGTTGATAGACCTGTTACACAAGTGGCACTAGTTGCCGTAAAAAAGGCGTCTACAAAACCTATTGTTTTTCCTTCTGCCGCTGAAAAAGGAAATGACAATAAGGCAGTTCCAACAAAAATAATGGCACAAAATGAAATAATAACAATCTGAGCTGGAGCAAGTTTAATTTTTTCTAAGAGAGTTGTCGCCTGTTCTATTCTTTTCACAGTTACTTTAACTTGCTCACCTGTTCCCTCATACAAAGACAGTATGTGAGAAAATAAATGCACTGCTGCGAGCCAAAATGTAAATTGAATTTCGCCATATGTAATAAACATTGGAACTAAACAAATTAAAGAGAAAACATATTTTCTAAAAAATTCATCAATATTTTTTGAGCGAAAATAAAAACCAACTACTGAGAGAAGAACGATAAAAGGAGCAGCATAAGTAAATGCTTCTAAGGCCATTTCAATAATAATAGGACTGACTTGAGATAGCTCTAACTTCTTCGCCTTATAGACAGTAAAAAGTAAAAGAAAAGAGCCATTTATAAAGAGCTCAACTAAAAAAGCGAATTTTTGATACAATTTATTCATAATACATATACATTTTACGTGATTTTAAGTATTTTTCGAAGCAAGCAATTTTAACATAGATGAATAAGTTTGTAATTGACCATATTGATCCATTAGGACAAGGCGTTTTTAAAAGCGAAGATAAAATTTTTTTTATCCCTAAAACTCTACCTGGCGAGTCTGGTGAGTTTAGAGTCGTGACTAAAAAAAAAGGAGTGCATTTCTGTCAAGCACTTACCATCGAGCAGTCTAGTGAACTTAGAGTAACTCCTGCCTGTTCTCATTATGCAACATGTAATGGGTGTCATTATCTTCATACTGATTATTCAAGCGAAATCAGCTTCAAAGAAGAAAGCTTTAAAAGAATGTTAAAGAACTTCCAGAAGACTGATAACTTAAAAGTCATTACTTCAGAAAAACGCTTACATTATCGAAATCGTATTCAACTACATTATGACTTAAAGCAAGGTAAAATTGGTTTTAAAAGTCGTAATCACTACAACATTCTCCCTGTTCCTAATTGCTTACTTATCGACCCAAAACTACAGGAAAGCTTTAATCAAATAAATCAAAACTGGCAAAGCTTAATGCCAAAAAGAAGTCCAAGATCTGGTCATGTGGAAATTTACCTCAAAGATGAAGAAATTCTCATCAACTGGAATAAAGATTATGCTTTCTCTGGATTTAGCCAAGTCAACCAACAAGTTAATTTA
>CAYFHZ010000624.1:0-1995 GCA_964342535.1 uncultured Bacteriovoracaceae bacterium
AGCCAATCACTCAGTTCCAGTTTAGGGTTGATCTTTTTTATATTTGTATGTGTGAACTTTATTATTTATCTCTTTAACCTTGGAAAAAGACATTGGCCAAAAACATATGTCTTAAGATATGCACAATCCACAGTTCTACTCTCTATTTTAGAACTCGGATTTTACCTCTTCAAATTAAAAACAATTAATTACTATACACTTGTGACAACGATTCTCTACGCCATTACTGCTTATGGTTATAGATACTTTAGGAAAAAAGAGGAGCTATAAAATTTGATTTTTCTTGAACGCCTAGCTCAGGAATTTTCATAATTGATTTTTTAACTAAAGCTTGCCCAGCAATCGCTAATAAGAAAGATTCAAATGCTTTCTTATTTTTTGATATTAACTCTAAATCTTTATTATAAATAAAAATATTTAATTTTTTCTCGATGGCCCTTGCAACATTAACCCGAGCAAGAGTTGAGACATTTAAATCTTGTAATTCAATTATATCTTTTTTTCTTATAATATGAGCGCGACATAGTTCTAGTAGAATAATATGAATATTCGATTCAAAAATTTGTAAATCAGAAGGAAGATGACGTAATAAATAATGAAATTTATAAATGAGCATTACTGAGACATTTCCAAAGGAATCATAAGTAATTCCATAAGTTTTAAGCATTTGATCATAATAATTGAGCCAAATCCAAAAATCGATTGGTCTATTCCAATAAGGAATAAAACCTTTTTTTAATTTACGTTTGAAAGATTTAGACAAAATATGATGGGCGGTTTCTTCGTCTAAAACATTTCGGTGATAATCATATTTATTATCTTCTTCTCGTTCCTGTTCATATTTCTTGGGATTTTCATTTATTCTTTTTAAATCCTCATTTAATAATTCTTTTATTCTTTGATCAATATTATTAACTACTGGATGATGACAGTTTTCGACTCCTGGACAAACAAGATTACAAGTCTCACATGTTGGCTTTGTTTGAGGGAAATCGACAATTAATCTTTTAAGAGAAGAATCATCGACCCAAGTAGTAATAGCTTCATCTTGAGTGAGATGGCCTTCTTCTTTAACTTGATTCATACTGGTTAAAAACCAACGATCCTCATCTTCAAAAAATTCAAGTAAGCACAAAAAGAAATTTTCTTTTTTACCACCACCTAAACTCATTCCTGCAATTGAACTTATACTTTTTTTCATAAAAATCTTTATTATAGTGGTTTTAGTATTTCAAATGGCAAGACACTCATTTGAGCTTGTTCAATCATTTTTATAATAGATTCTCTATCATCTGCATTATGAGTAAGGATAAAACAACCTCCTCCTCCTGCTCCACACATTTTGATTCCAATATTAGAGAATTTTTCTTTTAATTGTAAAGAAAGTGAATCTACTTCAGGAGGAACAATACTTGGAGCAAGTATTTTTCTACTCTCACCTTCATGTCCTATAAGCTCTAATAAGAGTTTATAATCCTTATCCTTAATTGCTTGATAGGCCTTAAAACTTAAGTTTGCAATTTCAGTTAATCCTTGTCTTGCAATAGGCTCCTTGTCAAAAAATCGTTTATACACTTCCCAATTATTAATCCCTGACTGGCGAGAAATTCCTGAAAAAACAAGAGTAATATGCTTCTCTAAGAATTCTTTTAAATCTGTAGTGTAAAGCTGTTCAAAACAAATCTCTCCAGGTTTTGCAGTTAAAGATAAAACTCCTCCTAACATGGCCGGATAATAATCTTGGTAACCAGGAACACCTTGATTTAGTATTCTTCCTTCAACACCTTTTACTTGTTGAACTGCTTTGTGAATTTCATATTTTCCATTTTGTAATTTCTTTAGAGCTTTATAAAGTGTCATCCCCATTGCTGACGATCCTCCAAGACCTGAGCCAGCAGGCGCACCAGATGACAATTCAATTTGAAGTCCACTTCTATAACCAAAGAGATCTAAAATCTGCATGATAAAAGTCATAGGCCCAAAGAAGTCATTTTG
>CAYFHZ010000625.1:0-1990 GCA_964342535.1 uncultured Bacteriovoracaceae bacterium
ATGAATTTTGGATGGATGGCCTATACTTTATGCGTTAAAAATGGCCAAAGTTGAGTAAAAGCCCATCGAAGATGGGCTTTTTTATTTTCAATTACAAGATAGATAACCGTAATACAACTCAAAATGAGTTCGTTTTAACTGCTCACAGCTATAATTTTTTTCACTTACTTTCAAAGCTAAATCTCTAATACTATTCACTGTATTAAAAATAATTGTACTAGGTTTTAGAGAGGAAAAATCTTCTTCACTCATTTTCTTTGTCGCATCAAGAAGGACTTTTAATTTCTGATCTTTAGTTAAGCCTAGGCTATCCATTAACGAATTACTCACATATGCAAAAATAGCACCAACAGAATGAACTTCTTGGTAATCAGCTGTTTTACATGTATCAAGAGACTCATTTACAATACTACTATCCATTGCAGACAAAGCTTCATAATTAAATATTTTACGAGTCCTGTCTTGAAAGTTTCCATAATCAATATCCCTATTTATTCTAAAACATTCAGAAGCAGAAAGATGTGTTAGTTTTTCATCTAAAGTATAAAATCCGATCATATCAGCAAAGCCTTCATTGATTGACTTCAGTGCAAATAAGACTTTATCATCTTTACTTCTCGTAGAGAAAAAAGAGGGTTTAGATTGCTCTTTCAGTTTTTCACTGGCTTTAGAATCATAAAAACAAGTATGGATATTAGACTCTTTGTTACCAGACTTATCGTATTTACGATAATTGGTAAGTTCTGTAAAAATATGATGTCCGTATTCATGAGAAGTAACAAAAGACATTTCCCAAAAAGGAACATTTCCTTCATTATATTCTTCAATACTTTGAGGATAAAAAGTTATTTTCTTTTCAGTATAAAGATAAGAGGCATTATCTGTTAAATATTGTCTATATTTTTCTCCATCTCTATTTCCATCTCTAAGTACACCTTCGTACTGAATATAGGGAACTATATTAAGAGTAACTGCTGGTAGAGAATAACCTAATTCACTTATCTTTTTATAGGTAAGTCTAATACTATTGGCCACATTTAAACCAACACCTTCATAAGTATAACGATTATAACTAGTCGCAGAACAAGCTTCAAGATCAAGACCATTACTAATCAGATTATACCCATAGTAATAGTCATCTAATAAGTAATATCCTCCGTTAAGAGTTCTATCAATTGTATAGGTCTCTTGAAATTTATAGATTGAATTAGAAATAATAGACTGATCAGGTGATTGAATTTTTTTTCCATTCATTATCCTTTTTAATGGGATTTGAACTGGAACTGATTCTGCATCAATTTGAGAGTAAACGGATACGGAATCAAAATCACTCATGGTTTGAAAACTTTGACTTTCGCATGCTTCATTTTGAAACGTCATGGGCGCAGGTTCAGATAATGTCGTATATGGAAGTGCATCTGAGCTAGATGAGCCTTTCCCTCCACAAGAACTTAATACAATAAGTAAAAGAAATGAACTTATTAACCTCATGTTTGAAAACCCTTTTTTAAGATTTTTAAAGTAAGTATCTGTATCATTGAAATTAAAGCGATAGTATTCTGCTATAAATTTTTCATAGCTAAAGACAAACTAAAATTCTCTAACATTAGGCAATTGTTGGACTGAAAAGCTAGACATTCATAATTTTATAGACTTACAATATCTGCGAAGGGAACAAACAAGGAAGTTAAATGAAAACACTAGCACTATTTACTGGTCTATTGATCAGTCAGACGACTTTTGCGTCTGAAATCGAAATCTTACAAAGTAATATTAATACCGTTTGGACTTGCATTGCGGCTTTTATGGTCTTTTTTATGCAAGCTGGTTTTGCTCTCGTGGAAATGGGCTTAACTAGATCAAAAAACGCTATAAATATTATCATGAAAAACTTAATGGATTTCTCTTTTGGAAGTCTGTTATTCTTTTTTATTGGCTTTGGGCTCATGTTTGGAAAGACAAATGGTTTATTTGGAACCACTGACTTTTT
>CAYFHZ010000626.1:0-1990 GCA_964342535.1 uncultured Bacteriovoracaceae bacterium
TTTATAATCCTGCAATTCTTGCAAGGCACTCTGGCTTTAGCTTTTATCCTATCAATCCTTCCTTTACAGTTTCAAATATTTTGAATGAACCAGATCGTTTTAATGACTTAGGTGATGAACCAACTAGTTTTGCTGATGCTGCTCTTGATTATCCAATTCATATAGGAATTGATTATTCTCCAGGTTTTAAGATGGGACGTTTTGGTCTTTCTGCCCTTGTGAATAGTAATACAAACCTTCTTTTACAAAACCAAGTAACACCGGCCTTAGATGTGGATTATCGCTACGATAAAGGTTTTATAGCAGGGTATGGAATTCCTTTATATGGGAGTTATAAATCTGGAAGTGGAGGAGAACATCTTGCTCTTGGTATCTCAACTAAATATATTCAAAGAGAATCTATTAATGGTAGTTATAACTTAACAGGTTACACTTTATTAGATGCCATTTCTCAAGATGAAATAGATGATATTTTAAACTCTTTGGGCAAAATTCAAGGAAGTGGTTGGGGATTTGATCTAGGTATGGATTATATAAAAAGCTCTGGTTCATCTACATTTTCCATGGGACTTGCTGTTTTAGATCTCTACACAATCCTTCATACAGAAGATAATGAAGACGACATCGAAGTCCAAGCTCAACCGATGGTTGTTAATTTTGGAACAGCATGGATGGCCGAACTTGGTGGTGGTTTTGATTTCACTGTTTCAGCTGATTTAAAGAATCTCGAAAGAAGTGATATTGAGTGGGCGAGAAAATTTCAGCTTGGATTTGAACTTGGATTATCTCCTGCCCTTAGTCTTTTCGCTGGTGTTGCTGCAGTAGATAATTATAGTTATGGCCTTAAGTTGAATACTGGTCTTATAAGCATATTTGCAGGTTTTTATAGTACTGAAATAGGTGAAGAGCTTCAACAGCAAGATTCAGACCGAGCTGTTATCTACCTTTCATTATTTAAATTCGATTTTGAGCCTTAATTTATAGGTTTCTATCAAATTTCTGGCCATTAGATTTCTCAGTTATTACAATTTTTTTATAACATTCCAAATCGGAGGGAATAATTGAGTAATACAGTCAAAACTTTTGTCCTTGATACCAACGTCTTATTATTTGATCCATTATCTATTAACAAATTCGGCAACAATAATGTGTTTATTCCATTAATCGTAGTTGAAGAATTAGATCGCTTCAAGAAAGACCAAAATGAAAACGGAAGAAATGCACGTCACTTTGCAAGACTTGTTGATGCTTTAAGAGAAAAAGGTTCTCTCGTTAAAGGAGTAGACCTTCCAGCAGAAGGGAAGCTGCAAATAAGTATTTTAAGAGAGCCAGTTACAAAGCATACAGGAATTGATCTAAGTATTAATGATAATCTTATTTTAGCAAATGCTTTATATTTACAGGAGAATGGAAAAAGTGTTGTCCTCATCACAAAAGATATTAACTTACGTCTCAAAGCAGATGCTCTTGGTCTTAAGGCCGAAGATTATGAGACATCTGAAATAACTATTGATGAGCTATATTCAGGACAAAGAACTTTTGAAATTGAAGCTTCTAGACTAGTTGAATTTGAGAAGAATCGCTTTTTACAGTTAGATGAAAAAGAGCAAAAATCATTTTTTGCAAATGAATACTTAATAGTCCATGAAATTGGAAACCCTCAACATAGACAATTAGGTAGGTATCATGCCAAAAAGGGAGGAATAGTCCCACTTATAAAGTCAAGAGAAGGTGTTTGGGGAGTTTACCCTAAAAATGTAGAGCAACAATTTGCTCTTGATGCCCTATTAAATCATGAAATAAACTTAGTTTCATTAGTTGGTAAAGCTGGGACTGGTAAAACATTACTCGCAATAGCAGCAGGTCTTGAAGCAGCAATTGGGCAACAGCAGTATTCTAGAGTTCTCGTATCACGCCCTATCGTTCCTATGGGAAGGGACTTAGGTTTTCTTCCTGGTGATGTAAATGAAAAATTAGGTCCTTGGATGCA
>CAYFHZ010000627.1:0-1988 GCA_964342535.1 uncultured Bacteriovoracaceae bacterium
ATTGTCGTCGATATAAGTAGTTTTATTTTTCGTGCCTTCTTTGCCATACGACCTATGACAAGTCCAAAAGGCCTTCCTGTAAATGCGGTATACGGGACACTTACGATGCTTATGAAGCTTTTACAAAATTACAATCCTACCCATGTGATTCTTGCTCGTGATACAAAAGGTGGATCTTTTCGTAACGAAAAATATGATCAATATAAGGCCAATAGGGGGGCACCTCCCGAGGAATTGGTACCACAGTTTGGCATTATTGAAGAACTCATCCAAAAAATGGAAATTCCAGAACTAGGCTTTGAAAATTATGAAGCAGATGATGTTATAGGGTCTGTAGTAACTCAAATGAAAAATGATTTTGATGAAATTTTTATTGCTTCAGGTGATAAGGATCTTATGCAGTTCATTGATGGCCCTATAAAAATGTTAGATACAATGAAAGATAAAATTTATGAACGAAAAGATGTTCATGAAAAAATGGGAGTATTTCCAGAGCAGATAGTAGATTACTTATCTTTACTTGGGGACAGCTCTGATAATATTCCAGGGGTAAAAGGAATTGGAGCCAAAGGAGCAGCAAAGCTATTAGAAGAATATCAAACTCTGGATAATATTTTTAAAAACGTTGATAATATATCAAATAAACGAGCTAAAACTGCTTTAGAAAAGCATGGCGAAGATGCTCACCTAAGTAAAGGCCTTGTAGAAATCGTAACAGATTTGAATCTAGATAAGTCACCAGATGATTTAAAGTATTCAATGGAAGGACATGAAGGTTTTTTAGATTTTTTAGATGAACTTAATTTTCAATCTATTAAAGCTAAAGTGGTCAATGGAGCAGGTAACTCTATTACATTAACTAAACCAAAGGCTTTTATTGATTATGAAGTATTAAAAGAAAAAACTAAAATTCATGATGCAATTGAAACCTTAAATAATTATGACCAAGTTTATATTGAAGGGTTTTTTAGAGAAGACGATTACCATTCATTGAAACCTGAAGTTTACGGGTTTGCGACACCGGAGAAAAATTATTTAATTTATCACACAGATTTTGCCTTTATTGACTTTATGAATGAGATCTCTAAAATTGAAAAACTTCTTCTTGTTACAGCAAATTCTAAAATGGTGTATATGAGTATAAAGTCGAGTGTTCATAATATTTTTGATATGACACAAGCTCATTTTGTTTACGATCCAGAGAAGAAACATAATCTCCAGAGTATGTCGTTAGAGTTTATTTCTGAAAATGTACCTCTGTTAAAAGAATTAAAGAAAGAAAATTTCGAAGATATTGGAAGTCAAAAAAACTTTGAATTTGGCTTTGCTAAAAGACTTTGGTGCGGGATTAGAGTCTATCCCTGGCTTGAGAAGAAACTTAAAGAAAATGAATCTACCGAAATATATGAAAATATTGATGCTCCTTTAATGCCTATCTTGGCGAAGATGGAATCTGAAGGTGTGTCACTTGATGTTGATTATTATAAAAAACTTGAAAGAGAATTTACTGAAATTACTGATGGAATAGATAAGAAAATTCAAGAAATATCTGGAAAAAAAGTAAATTTAAAATCTCCCAAACAAGTAAGAGAACTTTTATTCGATGATCTTGAACTACCAGTCATTAAGAGTACCAAAACTGGGCCATCTACGGACTCAAGTGTATTAGAAAAACTTGAAGCGATGGGAGAAAGTGAAGTACCAGGACTGATATTAAAGTATCGTGAAATCGAAAAATTAAATTCAACTTATGTTAAAACCCTCCCAGAGCTAGTAAAAGAAGATGGAAAAATTCATACACATTTTAACCAACATGTCGCCCAAACGGGAAGACTTTCATCAGATAAGCCAAATCTTCAAAATATTCCCATAAGAACAGAAAATGGACGTAAGTTAAGAAAGGGATTTAAAGCTAAGGCAGGTTATGTTCTACTTGGTGCAGATTACTCTCAAGTTGAATTAAGACTTCTTGCTCATTTTTCAGAAGT
>CAYFHZ010000628.1:0-1987 GCA_964342535.1 uncultured Bacteriovoracaceae bacterium
TTGTTGGTGCAAATAAAGTCAATTATCATACTAAAGGTTTTAGTGTTGCTAGAGATTTAGAATCTTATAAAAAGGTAGATTTAAGATTAGCCAAAATAGGAGATGTTGGACCTGATAGAAAAACTCCTATCGAATTCAAAAAAGGTATCGAGGTTGGGCAAGTATTCCAGCTTGGAGAAAAATACACAAAGAGCATGAAAGTTACAGTTCTTGATCAAAATGGGAAAAAAATAAATCCTTTAATGGGTTGCTATGGTATCGGAGTATCAAGAACTCTTGCTGCAGCAATTGAGCAGCACCACGATGAAAATGGGATTATATGGCCAGCAACAATAGCTCCTTTTGATATTTATTTAGCAGTTATTGGAAAAAAAGAAGAGACCAAAAAATTAAGTTCAGAAATATATGACTCATTACAATCCATTGGCTTTGAAGTCCTTTTTGATGACCGTGGGTTAGGACCAGGTGGTATGTTTAAAGATGCAGACTTATTAGGACTACCATTGAGAGTTACTTTAGGTGAAAGAGACTTTGAGCAAACCGGAGAGTTAGAAATAAAAGTAAGAAAGTCAGGAGAGGTTTATAAAGTTAAATTAACTGAAATCGTTCCCAAGATAACAGAACTCTTAAAAAGTCTTGGAAAAGAATTATAATGGAAAATTTTGATTTAGTAGTTGGTATTCATAGTATTGTTGCAGCACTAGAAAATCCTCATAGGAATATATATAAAATTGTCGCAACAGAAGAAGCGATTACTGAATTGAAGAAAAAAACAAATTTAGATGGAATAAATATTCAACTTGCTTCATCTCATAAGGTGCAAGAAGAATCTAAGCTGTACTTCAAACAATTAGAACTTGAATACCAAAGAGTACCGTCAGGAGTTTTTTTACTTTGCTCTGAACTTCAAACAATTGATATAAAAGAATTTTATTATGCGGTTGAGAACTCTACAAATCTTAGAATTCTATGCTTGGATCAGGTCTCAGATGTACACAATGCTGCTGCAATATTGAGGACTGCAAGTTTTTATGGTGTCGATTATGTTATTGTTCCAGATAAGAAATCTTTTGGACTTACACCGTCTTTTTTTAGAATAGCTTCTGGCGCAGCTGAAAATGTGAAGCTGGTTACAGTAAATAAATTAACAAAACTTATTTCAAAGCTCCTTCAATTAAATGTTTATTGTGTTGCCCTGTCTGAGCATGCAAAGGGTGATTTTACTGAGGCACTTGTTTCTGAAGAAAATAATAAATGTATTATTGTTGGAAAAGAAGATGTTGGAATAAGTAATGCTGTTTTACGTCTCATACCTAATCATATGAGTTTGGACTCAAGTGGCTATATTAAGTCTCTCAATGTATCAATCGCAGCAGCTATAACAATGGAAAGGTGCTTTAAAAAAAAATAATTTAAATTATAAAAAAAACTTGCCTTTATTTGCAAGTTCCTTTATAAAGTTAATCCTCATCAAGTTTAAAAATGATGGTATGAGCTGCTCTAGCTCAGTTGGTAGAGCATCGGTTTTGTAAACCGACGGTCGCAGGTTCAAGTCCTGTGAGCAGCTCCATTAATAAATAGAAGGGGCGTGGTTCCCGAGCGGCCAAAGGGAGCAGACTGTAAATCTGCCGGTGTATACCTTCGAAGGTTCGAATCCTTCCCGCGCCACCATTCTTTAACTTGTTGAGAAGACCATAAGCGGGTGTAGCTCAGTTGGTAGAGCACAAGCCTTCCAAGCTTGGGGTCGAGGGTTCGAACCCCTTCGCCCGCTCCATTTTTTATCAAAAAGATCATCAAAATATATATTTTTTTATTGGCAATCCTTGGGGGATGCTATAAAAAATCTTGGTGATTTTATGGAATTTAAAATGACGGCCATGGTTTTGAGTAGCTATGGATAGAGTGCTCGCGTGGCTCAGGGGTAGAGCGCTTCCTTGGTAAGGAAGAGGTCACGAGTTCAAATCTCGTCGTGAGCTCCATATTTTTT
>CAYFHZ010000629.1:0-1980 GCA_964342535.1 uncultured Bacteriovoracaceae bacterium
AAGGGTAAATGCCCTATCGTTGATACTTGGTGGCAAACAGAAACAGGTGGAATTATGATTTCATCAATTGCTGGAATTACTCCAACAATACCTTGTTTTGCCACTCTCCCAATGCCAGGTGTTGAGCCTATGCTAGTTGATAACGATGGCAATGAAATAACAGAATCACCAGCAGAAGGTAATCTGTGTATAAGAAGACCTTGGCCAGGAGTTGCAAGAACTATATACGGCGATCACCCTAGATATAAAGAAACATATTTTACAACTTATAAAGGTTATTACTTTACTGGGGATGGTGCTAAAAGAGATGAAAATGGAAACTACCGTATCACTGGTCGAGTAGACGACGTTGTGAATATCTCTGGACATAGAATCGGTACTGCTGAAGTTGAAGATGCGATTAATGAGCATAAAGACATTGTTGAAAGTGCAGTCATTGGTGTACCACACCCTATAAAAGGAAAGTCTCTCCTTGCTTTTATGATTCCATATGATAGAGAAGTTGACATTAATACTGTACAAAATGAAGTAAATGAACTTATTGTGAAAATGATTGGTCCGATCGCAAAGCTTGATAAGGCCATTCTTGTTCCTGGACTTCCAAAAACAAGATCCGGGAAAATCATGAGACGTGTCTTGAGAAAAATTGCAACCTATGATCTACAGAACTTAGGGGATACATCAACTCTACTCAACCCTGAAATTGTTGATAAAATCATTGAAATTTATAACGAAGATAATTAATAAAAAGAATCTAAAAAAAGCCTACAGATCACAAGTAGGCTTTTCTATTTATTCTTCTAAGTGGCTTATTATTTTCTTACAAAAATCTTCTGGTGCTTGAATATTAATATCATTTTCAGTTCTTTTGAGTCCATTATAAGTTGAGTAGTAAGTGAATTTATCAAAAATTCTAATATCCATACGTTTTGTAAATTTATCAATACATTGATTAAAAATTTGTTTTCGAGAATAACCAAAAAAGTGATAACCAATGGAGTTATATTCTTGCATTAAAACTTCAGGACGAAACATTCCATACTTCATTGTATTGAGATAATTTACTTGTCCCAAAATGAAATAGCGGTATGGAGAAACTAGTGGTATTTGACTCATCATATTTCCAACAAAACCGCAGAAGTCATCCAACGCAAAAATAAATCTATTAGACTGTGCTGAATAGCGGGTTTGATTTTTATCAGTAAGATAAAAATTGGTTGTATCATTTAGTGCATTATAAAGAAAAATATCTGAAAATTCTTTTTTAGAAATAAGACGACCTTTAAAAATAAGAGTGTGATTGTCTTCCATTCTCACTTTATTTTTATTTAAAAGACACCAATTTATTAAATCAAATCGACTAGATATCTTTAATTCACTAAAGCGCTCATTAAAAAATCTTCCTACCTTTACATGTAAAGTTAACTCTGAAAGGCTTTCTTTTCTTAAAAAAGCATTTATTTTTTCACCCAGAATCCAGAGTCCATCAATGTCTCTTTCATCAAGATTCTCTTTTTTTAGAATTTCATTCATCTTATTTATTTCAAAAGCATTGGCCATCCCAAAATCACTATCAAAAATATCTCTATTGAAATATCCAAATAAATACTTCAATAAGACAGATCTTTCTTCAATTGATAACTTTGCTTCATCTGTTTTAGAAACACCATCAAGAACTTGCATGAGATTAAAATAAGAATATAACTCTAAACGATTATTTCGCTTTAGGGTATTAAGAAATTCAATATCCGAGAGATATAAAGAATTTGTAATCTTTAAAGTTTCATGAAACATGATTCCACGAAACCTTTTTGCACTTAGAGAGCTCTTACTAGCTAATTCAATCTGCTCATTAACTTCAAGAACTCTATTAAGATAGATCCGTGTCTGTAATTCATTAAAGTCATCGCTAGCTGAAGTAATTCTTTTTATTTCTTCTGCATAATCACTTAGTAACTCATCATCTCCAAATGACCTCAA
>CAYFHZ010000630.1:0-1973 GCA_964342535.1 uncultured Bacteriovoracaceae bacterium
TTTGGCTGGACGATAAATGTCTGCGAAAGTACCTGTATTCAATTTATACTCCTAAGCCCAAACGACAAAACAACAAACCAAATTAAAAAAGGACAAAAAAATGCAACAAAATAGAAAACCGAACTACACAAAACACAAACTAACACTACTACTAACAATTATAGCAATTACTACAGGCTGCGCCACAAATAATCGACATAAGAAAATTGCACTCAAAATTATAAAAAATAACAATGCGATTTTAAAAGAAATCAAAAAAGAACGAAGTCGAGACTCAGTAAAACCATTAATTAAAAAGTCACCGAAACTAGCTAATGCTGAAAAAAGATTAATGATGGCAATTAATGCAGTTATTGAGTCAAACGAAACCGTAAAAACCGAGTTTAAAACTAGACACATAAAGGAGGTGTTAAATGAACATCGAAAAAGATGAAAATATCAATGACGATGCTCTTATGAGAGCAATCGGAAAATCAGAAGTTCTAACTGAGCAACACGAAGAAGCTATGAAAGAACTCGAAGAGGAAACAGAAAACATTGAAGGATGGCTCAAAGTATTTTTAAAAGCTGTCAAAAACGTAATCTTAAATTAACAAAGGAAATCATTTATGAAAGATGTAAAACAATTAGAATTAAAGCTCGGTGGATCAAGTCACGTTAGATTTAATGACCGAGAATATAAACAGGTTCAAAAAGATGCTTTCAAAAAGAGCAAGTCAATTCCGTCACTTCTAAAAGACACATATTTTAAAGGTCGTCCAACAAAAGTGCTAATGAATGAAAAAGATTTAGACGTAGTTAGGAAAGATTTAAACAAGATTGGAAACAACCTAAATCAAGTTGCAAGAAAATTAAATTCAGGTTTCATGCATGGATGGAATGACACTTTAGATAACGTTTTGGAGCAATTTGAAACTTTAACTAAGCAATTACATCACGGTTATGGCGTACATCAAGGTTAAATGGAGAAAAGACACTCCAAAAAACAGAGAAATGTCTGCTGAAGATTATGAGGAATATTTACTAAAAGATAGAGGAACAGATTTGATAGTTGAAGGTCACAATTGCATACAGGGACAAACCATAGAAGGATTTAAGCAAATGCAAATTCTCACAGGTAATAATGTTGCCAGAGGTGGTAAAGGATTAAACATTGCTTTTGAAGTAATCCATAGTTTTAGCCCTGAAGAAAGTAAGACTCTTGATCCTCAAGAAGTAAATTTAATGGGAAGTAAACTTGCTAAAAAGTATTTTCCAGATCACGACTTTTTAGTTGTCACTCACACCGATACTCATAAGACCCATAATCACATTTTGGTTAATCCAGTAAACGAAAAAACCAAAAAAAGAGATATTACTGATAAAAAAGAACATCTCTACAATTTGCGAGCAATTTCTGATGAAATAGCTCTTGAACATGGCCTTTCTGTTATCAGTAAAAGTCAGAAAGACAAAAGTAAAAAGATACCTCAAAAAGTAAAAGAGATTGAGCGTAGAGGTGGTCAATCATACAGATTAGACCTTTTTCAAAAAGCCGATTTTGCAAAGGCATACGCTACAAGCTTTGATGAGTATGTGGGTATTTTGAGTGAGTTTTCTATAAATGTTGCTATTACTGATAAAAACATAACGTATTTCTATACGGGACATAACAAAGGTATCAGGGGCAACAAATTAGGAAAGGATTATGACAAAAAAGGATTAGTACAAAAGTTCAAAGAAAACGATTCACTATTTCTAAAACAACCTCAATTAAGGAGGAAGATACAAGATGGAATCACTAATTATCAAAATGGAAAAGGAGATTCTTTGGGAGTTTCAAGCTCACTACTTTTGGGTGGAGGAACTGCACAAGGTCTTAAAGGAAAAAATTACGAAGCTTACACTAAAAGTAACCGTCGCGGTGATAGGACTCCTATTCCTACAGACCATGATCTTAGGCACTCTATTATTCCTATTAGTGAAATAAGAAA
>CAYFHZ010000631.1:0-1966 GCA_964342535.1 uncultured Bacteriovoracaceae bacterium
ATCGATCAATAAAATCTTTCATCAACCCAGACATTGCATACCAATAGACTGGCGTTGCAAAAACAACTCTATCAGCATCGATCATCTTCTTTACTATATGAATAAAATCATCTTCTTGTGATGATCTTTTATACTCATAAGGTAAAATTTCTAACGAATCTAGCTCTATAACTTCAAGATCATGCTTTTCAAATAACTTATTTATATATTTTCTCGTATTTTCTCCACCTTTTGCATGTCCTAAAACAATTAGAGTTTTTGCATGACTTCGTGGATAGTAATATGGCCTTAAATCTTTTTGCAACTCTGCAATTACCTGCCCCTTAGCTTCAGAGTACTGAGTTCTAGGAAGATTTAAATCTTTTTTAAAACTTTCATATTTTAAAGCTGCTTCACGGTCTAGCCTTAAAGCATCTCTAAAATTCAAATGATCAAATAGCTCTATACTATCCTCTTTAAAAATATGGAGATGACAAAAATCAACCTCTTTACTTACATCATAGAGGACTGAATACCTACGACCTTTTATTCCAAACTCGCCTTTATATTCATATCCAAGATTTTTTAATTTTTCTTGAGCTTTATCTAACTCATCTAGTGAAGAAACTGCACCCACAATATCAATGATCGGTTTTGATACAATTCCAGGAATAGACGTACTCCCACAATGATAGAGCCTTAGAGACTCAATATTTAGAGTGTGGAGAATATGATAAGCTTCATCAGAAAAAACTCGCTTCCACCTTGGATTATGTTCAACAAGTCTTATTTTATTATTATTTTTAAGCCCAAGGCCTTCTTCTGTAAATTTTTCTAATCTTTTTTGGTGTAAATACATAGAGTAAATTTACCATATATTTAATATATTGAAAAATTCTCTTACTCCCGTTGAGAACCTAAGCAGTAAGAAACTGTTATCCAAACATTTAGATGCCAGAGATAAAAATAAAAAAATATCTTTAATTAAGAAATTATTTTTTTATTTCTGAAGAAGCAGAAGTTTCTCCATTATTTTATGGTTTTTCTCCTTTTTTAAAGTATAAATCAATTGATAAATCTAAGATCACTCCTAGTGATCTTTTTTAGCTCTGGAAAGTGTTAATGAAAATAAATATAGAATAAGTATTTTCATAATACATGTTTATAAAACAAAATGTCTTAACGTCTACGTCTATACTGATCAAAATTATTATTAATATCTCCAAAGAGAATTGCCCATAGACTTCCAAGAGCTAAAAGCCATAAAGAAGAAAATATATACGGGAATACTTGAATAGATTTACTAAGGGATTTTGTAATACGAATTGATTCAAAAAAACAAAGTAAAATAAATGCTAAGTTAGAATAGATCCAAAGTGGAAAGGAGATAAAATAGAGCAAGAGATTAATAAACATCCCTAATAGAGGAACTATAGAAGAGATATAAAAAGGAAAAGTAAATTTTAAGACAGTGAACACTCCACGTCCCCAAACGATTCTTTGATTTACAAATCCCAAAAATTCTCTTTGCTTATGGTGAACTTTTACTTCTGGATGGAATACAATTTTGTAATTATTTTTTAAAAACTTATAACAAAGCTCTATATCTTCTCCAGTATAGATATTTTTATTCATACCACCTACGTTTTCATAATAGGCCTTTACAAAAATGAGATTAGAACTAGCAATAATATTAACATTCTTAGGAACTGTAAGATTTGCTGGCTCATTATTAATTAATATACTTTGATAGGCTAGATAAGGAATTTCTTGATTAGAAATTTTTTTATATTGCAAATTAGGTCCACCTATAATTCCAACATTAGGATTTTTCTCTAAATAAGAAATAGCTTGCTCTAACCAACCTTCGGCCGGATAGGCATCACTATCTAGAAAAGCAATATATTTAGTTTTAGCGTATTGAACACCGAGGTTTCTTTTTTCACTTAAATTTTGAGTAGTAGATAAAATTTGAGTAACATTAGAA
>CAYFHZ010000632.1:0-1961 GCA_964342535.1 uncultured Bacteriovoracaceae bacterium
AAAAGAGATGTCCTCTGAAGCAATGGAATTAGGAATTGATGCTTTTATTGAAAAGCCTGTTACAGATACCATTCTCACAGAGCAAATAGAAAAGTTTGCAAAAGTTCGAGCAGAACAACTTATCGATGAAAGAGAGATGGTTGAAGGCTTTCTAGAAGAGTCAGCTCCCATGCTTGATGAAATAGAATCGTTAATTCTCGAACTTGAAGAAGATCCAGAAAATAGCCAAACCTTATCTATTTATTTTAGATTACTTCATACTATAAAAGGAACAGCATCATGTGTTGGGCTAACTTGCCTCGGAGAGTATACACATAAATATGAAGACTTTATCAATGAGTTAAGAAATAAAAAATTTGATGTTAATACTTATACTACTAATGTGTTACTTGAAGGATTAGATGATTTAAAAAAATTCTTTAGCTATGTTCAATCACAAGGTCATGATAAAAATTATAATATTTCTGAAATTGTAGAAAAATATAGACCTGAGAATATTTTAAAGCAACATGATTCACCTCAAAGTCAAAATGATACATCAACTGATCACGAATTAGTAAAAGAAAAGAAAGCATCCAAAGAAAATAAAAAAGATGACGACAAAATGACTGTCTCGATGGGACTCTTAAATGAATTTATGGAAGAGTCAGGAGAGTTAACTGTTCTTCGGAATTCAATTTTAAAAACAGTTAAGAAAATTGAAATGAAGTATCGTGGAGATCAAGATATTGAAATGCTAAATGATCTTCTTTTGTCTATGCACGATGTAACTTCTAATGTTCAAGGAAAAATTACTCAAATGAGAAAAGTTCCTTTGAAAAATACATTTAGACCATTTAAAAGACTCATTAGAGATCTTTCTAAACAATTAGGTAAAGAAGTAGAGTTCTCTTTAGAGGGAGAAGAACTTTCTGTTGATAATATCGTTGCAAAATTATTTAATAATACTCTTATTCATTTGTTAAGAAACAGTCTTGATCATGGACTTGAAACAAGTGATATTCGTCTAGAAAAAGGAAAAGAACCCACAGGAAAACTTGATATTGCAGTAAAAGAAGCCGGTGAAGATATTGTTTTAACGATTACTGATGATGGGAAGGGAATTGATCCACAATTTATTAAAAAGAAAGCTCTAGAAAAGGAACTTTTTACTCTTGAAGAATTAAATCAGATGTCTGATTTAGAGTTGGTAAATATTATTTTCGCATCTGGTTTCAGTACCGCTGAACAAGTTTCTGATCTTTCTGGCCGTGGGGTCGGTATGGATATGGTTAGAGGTTCTTTTGAAGAAATGGGTGGAAGTTGTTACGTGAAAAGCCAAGTAGATAAAGGTTCAACTTTTGTTTTAACTGTACCTATTCCTAAATCTGTTCTTATTGTTAATACTCTATCTGTTAGAGTTGAAAATGAAACATTTATTTTTCACATGGATGAGGTTGCTGAAGTTATAAGGTATGAAGAAGAAGCTTCTCATTCATCAATGTTCTATGTTGATGAAAAACCTCTTCTTAATCATAATAATGAAATGATTCAGTTAATTCACTTAAAAGACGTTTTGATGATTGATACAAAACAGTGTATGAATGATGAAAATGTCGTTAATATCGTCGTCCTTAGAGTTGGTGAAACAAAATTTGGAATGATTGTTGATGAAATTTATGAATTTGAAGAAGTTGTCTCAAGAAAAATTTCTGAAAATATTATTTCTCAATCTCTTTATCACGGTGCTTCTCAATTAGGGACAGGAGAAATTGCTCTCATTTTATCTGCCCAGGGACTTGCAGATAAACTAAACCTGGCCATAGAGGTGAAATCAAAGAAATTAACTGAAAATGAAGTTGAAGAAAATAAGGTGGAAAACGTAAATGAGTTTATGATGTTTAAGTATAACTCTGATAGTTTTCTTTCTATCGAATTAGATGACGTAGAAAGACTTGAAAAATTTGATAAAACTAAAATTG
>CAYFHZ010000633.1:0-1956 GCA_964342535.1 uncultured Bacteriovoracaceae bacterium
TTATTAAGTGGTTTTTTTATGCTGAAACTGGTGTCGGTGATCTGAAAATCGACAGCCAGTAGTGAAAACTTTGAATCTCTATTTCATTAGGGTGAATTTTAATGAATAATGATAATTTTTACCACAAACTTCCATGCTTCAAAAATTTTAACGGAATTACTGATCATACTAATTTTGTTCAAGTTCCAGATTCATGGAAAGTAATCATTACAGATATAAAAGGTTCTACTGCCGCTATTGAGAAGGGAAGGTATCGTGATGTTAATACAATAGGGGCAGCAGCAATAGTGTCCACTCGAAAAGGGATGGGTAATCAAGAATTTCCATTTGTTTTTGGAGGGGATGGAGCTACTATACTTATTCCCCAAGATAATGAAGAAAGTGTTATTAAAGAATTACTGAGTTTAAAAAAATTAGCAAAAGATCAATATGGACTAGATTTGAGAGTCGGAGTTATTTCAGTAGCAGAAATTATTCAAGAAGGTGGTCATATAGATATCGCTAAATTTGAACTCTTAACTGGAAAATGTATTGCCATCTTTAATGGCGGAGGACTTATACTTGCTGAAAATAAAGTTAAGCAAAAAGAGAGTCAGTACCAGGCCATCGGAAATTTCGAAGATGCCCCTGACTTAACAGCACTTTCTTGTCGCTGGAAGCCTATTCCAAGCAAGCAAGGGATAATTCTATCACTTTTAGTGGAATCTAAAAATGAGAATCAAAGTGAGGTTTACAAGAACTTTTTAAATAAATTAGATCAAATTTTTGAAGGTCATTTAGAGAAAGCAAATCCTGTGAATATGAATAAAGCAAGATATAAGTCTATTATAGAATGTATTTTAAATGAAAAATTAATGTTTTTTTCAATTTTCACAAAAGTCTTTATAAATAGAGTAATAGAAATAATTGGCACCGTACTTATTTTTAAATATCACCTTTTTTCCAAAAGGTTCAATTCTATTCATTATACTAATGCCATTAAAGACCATTCTGATTATCGTAAATTTGATGATATGCTTAGAATGGTTATAGATTGCAATGAAACTCAGGTAAATGAAATTAAAGAGTACCTTGAGGATGGTTTTCTTAAGGGCATACTTTTTTATGGTACATATGAATCTGATAATTCTTTAATGACTTGTTTTGTTGATGGGCTAAGTGATGGTAAACATATCCATTTTATCGATGGTGGAGATGGTGGATATGCTATGGCCGCGAAGAAATTAAAAGCTCAAAAGCTAGAATCTCAATAAGAATCAAATTTCATATATTATTCACTTAAATCCCCCAGTCAATACTCATTTTGAGCTATTTCATAAATGAAAAAGCACTTTTCAACTTAACGTAATATTCATACGTTATCAAACGAGTAATCTGAGACATCTTTATATAAATTACTCAACTTAACATTGAAATAAATTTTCATGTTAAAAAAGTTTGTATTAAGAAATCCAAGGAGAATAAAGTGAATAAATTACTTCTAATATTAATGTGTTTTTATTTTGTAAGCTGTATAGACAGTAATTCTGGTAGTAGTGGCGGGAGCTCAGGTGATGGCAATCCTGGTGGAGGTAGCTCAAACCCATCATCTAACTCAGATGGCCCCTCAGTGGATTTAAAAGAAAGTTTTAAGCAGTCAAGTAGTCTTGAAGACTATAAAGTTGGTGATTATAGAAAAGTACTCATCACTAAACAAGTTAACCTTCACTGTGAGCTTAAAGTTTCACTTGTACAGGTTATTATTAATAATACGTTAGATGAAAACAATTTATTTTTGCTTGAAATTCAAAAAATCAAAGAAAAGAAAGAAACATTTTATGATTCCTGTGAAGACTATTCTTATCTTGAAGAACCTGTTACATCTATTGTAAAAATAGAAAAACCGAGCAAAGAGCAATATTTAACAGCTTTAGAAAGTGCAAATATTGAAGATCAATTTTTAGTTTATGAATTTAA
>CAYFHZ010000634.1:0-1947 GCA_964342535.1 uncultured Bacteriovoracaceae bacterium
TCTGAAGAAATTAGAAGCAGGGAAAATGAAGCAATATATGGAAAAAAATAATAAGAGTCAATTTTTTGTTGCAAATTATTAAGTATTTATATTATAAATTTCCCATGGCACAAAAAGATTTAAGCAAAGAACTCATGTATGAAGGAGTAAAGTCTCTTGTAGAACTTGAAACTCCTCATATTCATCTCACTCAACAAAAATTATACACCCTCTACTCTTTGGCGTTTAATTACTTCCTGTACCAGTCTAGCAAAGAACCTGGTCACTATATTATCCGCATAGAGGATAGTTATTTATTGGAAAAACTGATTCGAAAAGCAAAAGACTCTGCTTCCAGAAAGTTTTTACAGAAGATGTCACTTCCAAGAAAGTTAACTTACGGCAAATCAATGTTTCATATCGACTTTTTTAATTTCTCAACATGGTCCAATACTAATGAACTTCCCAAAGAAAAAATTAAAGGCGCTCTCATAGTTAAAAATGCAACTAAGTCTCCCATTGGCCACGACTTTACTGATGATGAGGAAATCCAAGCTACCTTAAAAGCACTTCCTCCCCATTACTACCTTTACTCTCTTAAGGAGTTCGTACCAAAAACCATTACAATAGCGTTCGAAGAAGAATATGAGGGACTTAAGCCTTTAAAATTTAACTTTATAAAAGACGATGAAGAGAGGAACGGACTGAAAGGTGTCAGTATCGCAAAAGATATCAATTGGGATGATTTAGACTCTCATTAAGCAACTTGTGAAACTCCCACAAATTCTGAAATTGTCTTCATAAGAGCACCTGGGTCCCATGGCTTAGATAAAAACTGATATTTGATAATTTCAATATTCTCAGGAATGAACTCCATATCATCACCGGAAGATCCAGATAGAAGTATTTGAGGTATTTTTAAAGATCTGACATTACAATTTAAGATATCGATCCCACTTTTAACCGGCATGTGCACATCACTTATAATCAAATCAAAATGAGGATCCTGAGAAAGAATATCGATAGCAACTTTACCATTTTCTGCCTCAATGATTTCTACATCAAACTCAATTTCAATTAATAGTTTTATTGACTCACGAATATCTGCGTGATCATCACATAGTAAAATTCTCTTCAAGTATATCCCCTCTAAAAAAATACTTAAGTTATTCTACATCGCATCGCACCATTATCCAAGTAATTTAATCTTATACAATTCTAAGTACTTGAATAATGAATTAAGTTCATTTTTAGTGGAGCTTGCAAGGCCACATGCTGGTAGTAAATATGATTTTTCTGATAGTTTTGGCAAATTACTGCCCAAATCATTGGTCAATTCTTGATTAGATTTCGGAACACAAATATATTTTGTTTGATTTATATTGATGTCTTTACCCAAGTACAGAGAGCTATCCAAATGTAAGGTGTCATTTCCTATAATATTTATTTGATTTAGGTCTAAGAAGGCACAACAATGAACACCGACATCTAGTTTTAAGTGCTGAGAATATGCTTTTATAAACATATTGTAATCAATAAGAACCTCTAGAGACGCCTTATTCAAGAAAGGCTCATCAAAAAAGAACAAACTCATACCATCTTCCTTTAGGCATTTGAGTCTATCTAAAACAATATTCTCATAGAGAGAAAATAACTCAGTCAAAGAGTAATTAACCTGGTAATAATTCAAAAACTCTTTAAAACTATATGGACCTATTACTTGATATTTAAAATTTTTATTTTTTATAAATTTCTTAAATCGATCATAGTGAAACGGCAATTTCATGTCAGAAATTTCAGACAACTCTTGATTTAACTCAAGAGTATTTTTTCTAATTTCCCCCATATCAAGTAGATACAATAAATCAACCCCCATAAACTCTTTGTTATTATGATGTGGCAATGTAAAAAGACAGGGTAAATCAAATTGAGATGTAAAATGAAATGAAAAACGCAATCCATCCAATG
>CAYFHZ010000635.1:0-1945 GCA_964342535.1 uncultured Bacteriovoracaceae bacterium
AAAAATTTTGGAAGTTTTAGCAAATCTCAAGAAGAATTTTCAAATGCAGCGGCAACAAATTTTGGTTCAGGTTGGACATGGCTTGTAGAATCTAATGGAAAACTTGAAATTCTTAATACAGATGATGCTGACACTCCATTACGTCATAGCAAAAAAGCACTTATGACTATTGATGTGTGGGAACATGCTTATTATGTAGATTACCGAAACGCTAGACCAGATTATATTAATGCCTTTTGGTCATTAGTAAATTGGGACTTTGTTAATTCAAATTTATAGTATTTGTAATTAATTCATTTTAGTCATTTTAATTTATGAATGAAAAACAATATTTAAGTGTAGGAGAAATTGCAAGGCGTAGTGGTCTTGCCGTTTCTACTATTCATTTTTATGAGTCTAAGGGCCTTATTCGCTGTCACCGCAATAGTGGCAATCAAAGACGATTTCATCGAAGAGAATTAAGAGTAATCAGTTATATCAAAGTGGCCCAAACTATAGGTTTGAGTCTTGCTGAAATTCATGAAGCTTTTAAGTCAATTGCAGGAAAAGAGAAATTAGAAGAATCTGATTGGAAAGCTTTAGCTACAGATTGGAATCTCGTGCTTGAGAGAAAACTTCAAGTTATTGAAAAAATGAGGACCCAACTCAATTTATGTATTGGTTGTGGATGTCTTTCATTAAAAGATTGCCCTCTAAGAAACCCTGATGATGTCGCTAAACTACAAGGTCCAGGTCCTAGGTACCTTATTGATGAATAGTCTTCTTCTAAGGTGTACTTTGCAGATTATTTTGTTATAACTTTGGAATGAAAATATTCTATAGTATTGCTGTTCTAGTCATCTTAGGAGGACTTTCTTTGGTGTTCCATTCTTTCAATCAGCTGGAAAGTAAGAACCACTCAGAAATTAAAAAGATAGAAGAAAACCTTAGTATAGAAAAAGAGGAATATCCTAAGATTTCTTATTGGAAAATAAAGGATGATAAAAGTTTTTATTCATTAAAAGTTCAGCCTATTTTTGATAAAAAATGTATTGCTTGTCACTCATGTTACAATTCACCTTGTCAGTTAAATTTAACCAGTCTTGAAGGGCTAATGAGAGGGGCGAGTAAAGATAATCTCTATGATTTTCCTTTGCTAGAAAGTAGAGCGCCATCACGACTTTATATTGATGCTTCCTCTTCTGGTGAATGGCACTCTAAAGGCTTTTTTCCTGTTGTGAACAGGTCAGATTCTCATTTACTTAAAAAATTAATTTCAATGGAGAATGGAGTTGAGTCCGGACTACAGAAAAAATATGACTCTGAGTATAGCCGTTTCTGTATTGATGATAGAGAGGAGAGGTTTAAAGAATTCAAAAAGAATAATCCTGCAGGAAGAATGCCGTATGGATTTCCCGGGTTATCAGCAGAGGAAATTGATACCATTTTTGATTGGAGTTTAAATGTATTTGATGGACCTAATACACTAGACCTTGAAGCACAAGTTTTTACCCAAGATGAATTAAATGAATTGATATCAAGTTGGGAAAACTTTTTTAATCAAAAAGAACTTAAGAATCAAATTGTTTCAAGGTACTTATATGAGCATCTCTTTATTGCTGATATTTATTTTGAAAGTTTTCCTAATGTCTTTTTTAAATTAGTGAGATCAAAGACAGAAAATGGTGCTATTGAACAAATACCAACGACCTATGTTTTTGATAAAATTGATAAAAAATTTTACTATCGTCTAAGACCAGTCACCAATACAATCGTACATAAAACCCATATCCCATTTGCAATTAAATTTGATACAATGAAAAAATGGAAGAAGTGGTTTTTAGAGACCCCCTGGAATTATACACCTAAAATACTTCCAAAGTATGGGCATGTGGGATCGAATCCCTTCGCTATATTTGAAGCTTTACCTGCAAAATCTCGTTATAAACTTTTCTTAGATAATTCT
>CAYFHZ010000636.1:0-1937 GCA_964342535.1 uncultured Bacteriovoracaceae bacterium
TGGATGAAAGGACTTAGTTTTAGTTCAGTTATTCATAAATTTATTCCAGAATATGCAATTAAAAAAGATAATGATAATATCAAATCTGTATTTGTTTTTCTATATTGATCCTCTTGGGCCTTAAGAATTTCGACATCTTTTCCGAAATAAAGGTCAAAATAACCTTCAATTGGATCAACAGTTGTTCCAGCAATATCTGAAACGAGAGCTCTTTTGGCACTTAAGAGCTGATTGAGAAGAGTTGATTTTCCAGCATTAGGAGCACCAATGATGGCCACATTTGCAACAACATCATGGTTTGGTTTAACCCCTTTTTGAAGATCATATTGATCATCTGTTTGAAAATCACGAGCAAATTGATATAAATCTTCACCAAGTTTACTAAGTCCACGGTTATGTTCAGCTGAGATAATATGAAATTCATCCTCATTAAGACCAAGTTCATAAAACTCTGCTTCATCTCCCCACTGTTTGTCGGAGTCAAATTTATTTACAAGTAACCACATTTTCTTTTTTGTCGTTCTAATATAATCACAAATAGTTTTATCAAAAGGTATCAGTCCTTCTCGAACATCAACAACCATTAAGATAAGATCTGATTCATCAATGGCCAATTTAGCATGATCGGCCATAATATTAAAAAATGGTTCCGCTGTTTGTTTTTTATTTAATTGCTTTACCTCTTCAACTTTTTCAGGATAAAACCCTCCAGTATCAACCATAATAACGTCTTCAGTTTCCTCACCTGTTTCATTTTCAAGTGAGACAATTCCATAGTGACGATCTCTGGTAACTCCTGGTTGGTCATAGGCCATCGCCTTGAAAGACTTTCTCATAAGTCTGTTGAAGACTGTACTTTTACCTACATTTGGTCTTCCTATTAATGTTATGACACATGATCTTCTTTGCATTATTTTTTTCTCCAAACTCTATTTGATTTTTGAGTTCTTGGTAATCCTATTTCGTCTAAAACAAAGTTATTTCTAAACCACTTAGGACTTACTTTTACGTGTAAATTTAAATGAACTTTCCCTCCAACCATGGATTCAATTTTTTTACGTGCAGCTGTTCCTATTTCTTTTATCACACTTCCTTGTCGCCCAACAACAATGGCCCTTTGAGAGGGTCTATTAACCAAGATAGT
The DNA here is from genome assembly GCA_964342535.1 of uncultured Bacteriovoracaceae bacterium. GTDB lineage: Bacteria > Bdellovibrionota > Bacteriovoracia > Bacteriovoracales > Bacteriovoracaceae. Next base: position 1,145 of record CAYFHZ010000636.1, read on the forward strand.
CGCTGAAATCTTAGTATCAACTGAAGTTGTTGGAGATTGTCTTGCATCATAATACTCATCAATTACGACAGCTAATTCATAAGGAAGTTCATCTTTTAGTGTGTTAAATGCTTGCTCTCGGATATATTCTGAAGCAAAAAATCTTTCATTTTTATTCGACACTGATCCGTCTGGATAAAGATGCGGACCAGGTTCTGCAATATCACATAAAGCTCCTGTTAAGAGGTGGACCCCATCACCTTCTTTACCTGAAATAACAAAGTATCTTTCAACTGTTGGAATCATTTCTTTAATTTTTTCAAAAAAACCATCGAAGTTTTTATTCACTACATTTTCGACCAAGTCTGCTTTGGTAAAAACAACCCAAGTTCTGGCCAAAGAGTTATCAAACTCTTTCATAAAGTTTTTACACTCACTTACAACATCCTTGGTAGCATCAAGTAGAAGAAGATTTAAATCAACTCCTTCTGAGCCAAAATGGGCTTGTCCATTCATTCTAATGTTTAATTCTTGATTTGAAGAGTGAACGCCTGGAGTATCAACAAGAACAACCTCTGTTTTATCTACGACAAATGCACAGTGAAAATGATTTCTTGTTGTCTGCGGCTTTGAACTTACAATACTTAGATCAAATCCTAAAAGATAATTGGCAAGAGTTGATTTTCCTGCATTTGGCTTTCCCAAGAGTGCAACAGTTAGCTGTTTATTATGAGGGTGCTGGTCTGTTAATAACATTTATTCTCCTTATACTAAATTATTTTCAAATGCTTCTTTTGCTAGTTGTTTAATTGCT
>CAYFHZ010000637.1:0-1935 GCA_964342535.1 uncultured Bacteriovoracaceae bacterium
TACCCTTTGATTTTAAAGATAGAGAAACTGACCTTAAATTTAAGTTAAAAACTATTGCTAATAGCTTTAAGAAGTTTCCATTCATCTTAGTCTCCCTATATACAAGCTATCTCTTTATCTTTACTTGGAAAAATGAGTTTATATTCTCTATAGTCAGTCTCATACTCATGATATTTGCAGCATTTAACATTAAGAAATTAAACCATATACATTTTTATACTTTATTTGATGGATTAATCATTCTACGCTTTTTGCTCAACTTTCTTTAAGATCAATACCGGAAGAATAATGAAAGCACCACCAATAAGATATGGCCATGAAGATCCAAGTCTCCAGTACATCAAACTTGCAAAAATTGGTCCTACAATTCTACCAAGTGCACCTAATGATCTAAATACTCCCAGACTCTTTCCCTGATCTTGGTCGGAAGAATTAAGGGAAACAAGTGAAGTTAAAGTCGGGATTGCTAGAGCAGATCCTAATGCTAGGAAAAATAAACCTGCATATAAAACGAGAGAACTTTGAGTAAATGAAATAATAAATAATCCAGGGATAACACTTAAGAGTCCGGCCATGGCCATTTTCTTTTCACCAATATCATGAGCTTTTCTACGAACAACTCCCCCCTGAATAAAAGCGATGATAAAACCTATATAAATAAACATATAAGCATTATCCATAGAAGTATAAGATAATCGTTCTACTGCAAGAAAAGTCAAAGTAAATTCCATTCCACTAAAGATAGAAAGAAATACGAAATAACTATAATTTGTTAAATTCACGTTTTTATTTTTTAAAGGTGTAAAAAGTTTTGCTAAATTAGTTGTTCTCTCTGAAGTTTCTTGAACAGCGGATATTTCTTTAGTTTCTTCAAACGACCTAAATAAAATTATGAGATTAACTAAGGAAAGTAAAGCGGCTAAAAAAGCGGCATTAGAAAAAGGATTTACACCGTATAAAGCTAATGAAGGATAGTAATCAAGAGGGTTGAATAATGTCAGTACACCTCCTATTGCCGGCCCAAATATAAACCCAAAAGCAAAGGCGATTCCAACAAATGCCATACCTTTAGATCTATTTGTTTCATCTGTCACATCTGCAATGGCCGCAGTAGCAGTAGAGATATTACCTCCCATGATACCACCAATAAAGCGAGAAAAGATAAGCCATGTGAAACTTCCTGAAAATCCCCAAATGATATAACTGATAAATAGTCCTAAAATAGTTATAATAAGAATTGGTCTTCTTCCATATTTATCTGATAAAGTTCCCCAAAGAGGAGCAGCAAAAAACTGTAATAATGAATAAAGTGCACCTAAAGCACCTCCAAAAAGTACAATAGAACTCATATCAACTCCTCCAGCCTGAGTAAGACTTAGAATAGAGCCAAAAATTAAATTTAAAAAATAATTGTCCGGATCTACAGCGAGATAATGTTTAGCGAGAGCAGGAAACATGGGAAAAATAATTGAAAAGCCTACTAAATCTAAAAACAAAGTTAGAAATAAAACTTTAATCGTTTTCTTCGCTTTAGGTGACATAGGGGTTTGCTTTGACTTAAGCTTTGGCATCTCTTTCTCTCTTTTTTCATTGTCTACTTCATAAAATAGATCTGAGGCATATGTAGATTCGATTCCATCTTCCACACAAGCATTTATAAAATTAGCATAGGCTTCACACCATTTTGTATCAACATTCAAGCAGGGAATAAATACTAGCTCCCCTCCAGCATGTTCAATTTCTTCAGCAAGTTCATTTCCAATTTCATCTGTGGTTTCCAAGCAATCAACGACAAAACTTGGGCAGTATACTCCAATTGAATGAGATTTTTTTTCATTCACTAATTGAGTTGTATATTCATCTGTATAAGGATTTAGCCATTCCTCTGATCCAAGTCTGCTTTGAAAGGTCATATGAATTTTCTCTTTTGGGAAA
>CAYFHZ010000638.1:0-1929 GCA_964342535.1 uncultured Bacteriovoracaceae bacterium
AGTTTTGTTCCTGAAATTATCTAATCGTTAAAAATATCTTCTCCACAAACTATTTTGCCTTCAAGGTTCATAAATTGATTAAAAACAAAATGAACAGTATTATCGCGAAAGGTCTTAAAGTTGAACTTGAGACACTTCCATCCACGATAATTAATTTTTTGCTCGGTGTATTCTTCACCTGTAATTTCTGCCTTTCTAATCATTTCATGTGGTTCACCAAGTTCATCAATAGCTCTCTGCCAAATTTTACTTGCAAAATCTCCAGATATTACCATTTCTCCATTATCTTTATCTGGACTTAGCTCAGCCGATCCTTGAAAGGATATCGCCTTACTAAAAAGCTCTTCATACCTCTCTTTAATATCATCAAAGTTTGCGTACGAAAGGCTAGAAAAAACTAAGGTTATAAGTAATGTTAATTTCTTCAGTATTTGCTCAGTTCATTTAAATAAAGCTTTATAATCATATTTTTATGAAAATTCTTTTGTTTGTTTATATTTTGAGTGAAACATTTAGCTTTCAGGCTCAATTTTCTTTATTAATATTCACCTCTGAGAATTGCCATACAATAACTCAATGAAACAAACTAGTCTTTTATAATGATTCTGTAGTTTTCTTCAAGATCAAATGGATGCTCAAATATAATTTCTTTTACAATTACATCTTCAATAACCTTATCTTGTACTGAATCGTAGCCTATTTTTTTAAACTCAATTTTATAAGTCTCACAATCACACATGGCTTCCATTCATGTCTCTCCTTGAAAATCAATAACTTTAGCTACTTTATTTCACCTACCAGTTCTTGTACTTTTAGGTGACTAAGTGCTGCCAGCATATTCTCATAAGTTCTTGCCAAAGATGAAAATGAAATAACCAAGATTGCAATTGTTATAATTAATTTCAACATTTTCCTCCACTCATCTATTCTTAGTTTTTAAGAAGTTGTTTTGGTCGTAAGACTAGTAGTTTAAATATATAGCTGCTCGCGTATTTTTTAAAAGTCTGTCTGATGAAATCCAATATTGACCATCTCGACAGACACCTATACTTCTATTCATTTGCCCGCTTTTTTTAGGTTTTTGATATTGACTACAAAATGAATCACGGACAAGGTATGAACATTGGCCCAAAACATTTTTCTTACTTCCAACGATAACTGCTGCATGCTGTCCATTATTTTCACAGACCCATTCACCAAACTCGTTATACATCCCTTTGTGCCCAGAGGAAGTTACTGTTTCATTGCAGAACTCAATGGCCACAGGCTTATTCTCTGAAATCTTGGACTGAATAGTTTTTCTTAATAGATCAATACGCTCAGTTTCTGAGGGTAATTGATAACCTGTTCTATAAAGCTTTAACCCATCAACTTTTACGGGATCAGGTAAACTCTTAAACTTAATTCTGTCTTTACATATATTTTCTAATATTGCTTCCATGAAATAAACTCTCGACTTTGATATAAACTCTAATAATTCATTTTCAGGAGTTCCATATAAACCTTGCTTACATAGATAGTTTACGAGATTTTTAGCTGCTTCTACCTGATCTTGAGTGTAAGCAATAGGTCTATCTAATACTTTCTTTTTCGGCTGCCAATCCTGCGCCATACTAAAGCCTGTAGTATCGTTAAAGCTTAATGACTCTATGTTGATAGGCTCTTCACTAAAATTTACAGATTTTGAAGATGTAGATTTTATAGCTTTAAGCGTTAACGGCTTGATATAAGCTTTTCCTTGACCTTGGGCATGATACTTAACTAACGTTTCTAGAAATTCGTGATTATTTTTTGAATTTATATATCCAATTTTGGATTTATATAATATTTGTGTATTATATTTGGGGCTTTGGACTTATATTTTGGGGCTTTGGACTTCAAATATTGACCTTGGACTTAAAAAAATTGAAGACCCTGACCATTTTTGAA